>JAFYVF010000062.1 GCA_017549265.1 Clostridia bacterium | reverse complement strand
TCAATACTTTTTTTCAAATTTTTTTAATTTTTTTGAAATTTTTGTATTTGAATGATTTTCTGTGATTTTTGCTCTTTTTGTGAGAGCTTGACCATTATATCAAAAGAATTTACATTTGTCAACTATTTTTTTGAAATTTTTTCAAATTTTTTCAAACATAATAAAAAACCACGTTTTTTCCTATACTATAATATAAAAGGGCGGATACAAAAATTTGCATCTGCCCCTTATCAACTAAAGTCCGAAACTGACAAACAAGGCATCGTTGACCGAGTTCATCAGCGTTTCATCAATATGACCGATTTTTTCTTTCAGTCTACGTTTATCGATTGTACGGATTTGCTCGGTGAGAATCACCGAATCTTTGGGTAACCCGTACTTCATAGCGTCAATTGCGATATGCGTAGGCAATTTAGATTTATTAAGCTGACTGGTTACAGCCGCAGCAATCACCGTGGGGCTGTACTTATTTCCCACATCATTTTGCACAATCAGAACAGGTCGCACGCCGCCCTGTTCTGAACCGACCACCGGGCTCAGGTCAGCATAATAAATATCGCCTCGTTTCACTTGCACACTGATTCACTCTCCATATATCTGATTTCAATATCAGTTTTTCCCGATCGTGTGCCGAACATACATCAATCTGTTATTTTTATAAAATCAGAAGTTTATTTTTTGGAAGAGGACTCACATTACTGAAACTTTGCAACCAAGTCTTTTTTAAATTTTATCCATATAATTGACGGTTTTTAATAAAACGTCCCCGTCAAAGTACGCTTTCACGATTCGTTTTCCCGTGTCGCACATCATTTCATAATTGATACTGCCCGAATGACTTGCCATCTCGGAAAAAGATATTGCATTACCACCTGCAGCACCTACCAAAATCACCTCGGTGCCATAAGACACATCAGGAATTTCGGTAACATCCACTACGGTTTGATCCATACAGATATTTCCCACCTGAGAAGCCAATTTTCCGTTAATGATGACCTGAATTTTATTGGAAAGTGTGCGGAAATATCCGTCTGCATAGCCAATACCAACTGCTGCGATGGTTTTTTCGTTATCGGTAACATAGGTTTTTCCGTAGCTGATGCCCTGCCCTGCAGGAACTTTCTTCACCTGCCATACTCTGGCCTTTAATTCCATCACGGGCTCCAATTTCAGAGCAGTTCTTTTCTGCACATAATCGGAAGGATATTCTCCGTACAGAATAATGCCGGGACGCACCATATCCAAATGCATTTCGGGGTACAGACAGGTAGCTGCAGAGTTTGCCGCATGACGAATGGGAATGGTAAGTCCGTTTTGCTTTAACTTCTCAATGATTTCTGTAAACAGAGAAAACTGTTTTTTGGTAACCGATTCACTGTCCTGACAATCTGCGTTGGAAAAATGAGTGAAAATGCCTTCCACTTCAATACCTTCCAAACGAGAAATAGCTAAAATCTGTTCCACAGATGCATCATAGGAACTGTCATAATAGGGAAAACCGAGACGTCCCATCCCGGTGTCCACTTTCAAATGAATTTTTAATGTTTGATTGTGTGCCTTAGCGTAGTCGCTGATTGCTTTTGGAAGTTTTTCTTCAAAAACGGCAGGGATGATATTATATGTGAATAAATCCTCCACGCATTCCAAAGGCGTGGCACCCAAAATCAAAATGGGTAAATCAATACCGTTTCTGCGAATTTGCTTCGCTTCGTCCACACAGGCAACTGCCAGGTAGTCTGCACCGTTTTCTACTGCAGCGGTAGAAATTTCGTTGACACCGCATCCGTAAGCATCTGCTTTAATGACTGCCATCACTTTGGTAGAATTCCCTACATAGTTTTTAATGGCGGTAAGATTATGACGAAAACGGTCTAAATGAATTTCCGCCCAGGCTCTGGATAATTTATAACTGTTCATATAAAAACGCCTTCCCTATATACTCTGAAATTTTGGTTGCAGTGAGGGCATATTCGGAAGTTTCCTTTGCCGCTAAGTCTCCTGCAAGGCCATGAAGATACACGCCCAACACGGCAGCATCAAAGGGGGATGCCCCCATTGCCAACATACCGCCAATCATTCCTGCCAAAACGTCTCCGCTTCCTGCTGTTGCCATGCCGGAATTTCCGGTAATATTGATGCAGATTTCTCCGCTGGGTGCGGCAATGACTGTTCTCGCACCTTTTAATACCACAATCATATTATGCTCTTTGGCATATTTCCCCGACAGGTAAATCCGGTTTTTATTGACTTCTTCGGCAGATAGTCCTACCAGTTTGGCAAATTCACCCGGATGAGGCGTGATAATCATAGGGCAGACCTGTTGTGTCTGATTCAAGTAATTGAGTCCTTCGGCGTCCACCACGACAGGTTTACTGCCACAGCTCGCCAATTTCATTATATGCGAAATACCCGAATTTGACAAATAACCGGGTCCGATTACCAGCGCATCTGCCATTTCATACATTTTTTTATAATCTTTATCACTTTTTACAATCACTTCGGTCAGTTTTTGCTCTGCTAATGAAAAAATTTCATCGGGAACAACAGCATAGCTGTACCCTGCGCCGGTACGCAGTGCGGCAGTGGATGCCATTACCACAGAACCTGCCATCCCCCTACTTCCACCAAAAGTGACCACTTTGCCAAAGGTTCCTTTATGGGAATTGGGATGTCGCTTAGGCATCAGACGATGAATCATGTTGGAATCCACCAACTGAATTTTGGAATCAATTGCCGAATAGCATGCTTTGGACAAACCGATGGGCAGAAGCTCAATTTCTCCTGCATATTCAGCTCCGGGATAAATCCAAAGCCCCACTTTGTGTGCCGCTAACGTATAGGTTTTCTGCGCTTTCACGCAAATACCAACGGGTTTTCCGTTATCACAGTTTAGACCACTGGGAACATCCACAGACAGCACACGGAAAGGTTCCATCAACTGAACTGCCTTCAGATATTTTCCGGAAAGCTCGCCCTTCACGCCTGTGCCAAGCAAAGCATCAATACAAACATCTGCATCACGGAAATCTTCCACGGAAATCATAGAAACCTGTTTATGTTTTGCATAAACAATTGCCTGATTGGTTAAAGGATGAATATCGGCAGTTTCATCAAAACATACAATCGCCGTCACACGGTAACCTTCAGCCACCAGATTTGCCGCCAGTAAAAAACCGTCTCCACCGTTTTTGCCTCGTCCGCAAAACACGGCAATCCGATTGGATTTATCCACATCCCGCATGACCGCTTCCGTTAATGCCTGCGCAGCGTTTTTCATCAGTTGTTCCCCTAAAAGATTATCAAGGGTTTCTCCCAACTGATCCAGTTTGTTTGCCTGGGCACTGTTTAATAATATCATAATGAAAACCTTAGCCTTTCTTTCGTTTACACCATCGGAACAATCGTCCGAAGAAACCGATTTTTCTAACATTCTTCATCGGTTCAACCTGAGCTGCTTCCGACACGGCACGCTCCATAAAATACTCCTGGGCGTGAAACCCCTTGATAGTGGGTTTTCTTACGTATCTGCCATCAGATTGCAATTGTCTTGCCTTCACATCATCTGCAAGCAATGAATCCAGATGCTCTTTTAATTTTTGCTTGATGACAGGAGTATACACAGGGGTTGCAATTTCCAGACGGCGCTCTAAATTTCGGGTCATTAAATCTGCAGAAGAGATGAAAAATTTTTCGTCGCCGTGATGATGGAAATAATAAATACGGGAATGTTCCAGATACCGACCCACCACACTGGTCACGGTAATGTTTTCGGTTTCTCCGGGGATACCCGGAATCAGACAACAGATTCCTCGGACAATCAAATCAATCCGCACACCTGCCTTACTTGCTTGTGCTAACTTATCAATCATGGCTTTTGAGGTCAGGGAATTAAACTTCATCACAATATGACCGTCGCCATGTTCCTTGTGAGACTTGATTTCATCATCAATAAAATCGCAAAGTCCGCGACTAATCCCGAAAGGAGATACCAGAAGATGCTTGTATTTCCCGTTGGTATTGGAAATCATGATATTATTGAAAAATTCTGCCGCATCTTCCCCAATGCCGGGATGGGTGGTAATTAAGTTCATGTCCGTATAAAGCTGGGCAGTTTTTTCATTGTAATTTCCCGTTCCCAGATGCACAATATGGGAAACACCCCGGTCGGTCTTTTTGGTAATGAGTAATATTTTAGAATGAATTTTATATAAACTTAAACCGTACAGCAAGCGGACACCTGCCTGCTCCAACTGTTCGGAATAATTGATGTTGTTTGCTTCGTCAAAACGGGCACGAAGCTCCATCACCACCAAAACCTCTTTCCCTTTCTCTGCCGCTTTTTCCAATAAAGAAATAATACGAGAATTGGAGCTTAAGCGGTATAAGGTCACTTTCAGAGAAATTACATCAGGGTCATCCACCGCTTCTTCCAACAGTTGAAAGAAGGGCTTGGTGCTGTCATAGGGATAGGATAAAAACAAATCTTCCTTTTGCACTCTGTCTAACAATTTTTCTCCCACTCGGTACCAGCCGGGAAGTTGCGGAGTGACCGGTGAAAAGCTAAGCTGCTCCCGAAGGTCTTTGGGAAGACGTTTTTCTGCTTCCGAGAAAAACGCATAAGAAAGGGGCACCTTGTTTACCAACACAATATTGTCGGGAGATTTATGACAAATCAGTTTTTTAAATTCTTTGGAAATTGAATTAGAAATTTCAATACGGACAGGGGCTAAGCGGACACGTTTTTTTAAGATATCTTTCATCATATCCCGATAGTCCACATCCTGGTCATACCAGTCTTCCAACGTTTCCAAGTCTGCATTACGGGTTACTTTCACCAGACAGGTTTCTAAAATTTCGTAACCGAAAAACATTCGTTTGGAAAAGAAATGAATCACATCGTCGGTCAACACAAATTCCAGACCCTTGCTGCCGGGGAGCTCAATCAAATTTGGAACAGCAGAGCTCTTCAGCACAAAAGCAACTGCACTTTTCTCTTTTTTCTTAAGATGCAGAGCAGTATATACAGCCCGATTTTCCAAATGCAAAAAGGGCTGGCGAGCATCCACTACTTGCGGAGACAAAAGAGGTTCTACCGCTCGCTGATAATAATCTTTCACAAAGGAAAGTTGGTCTTTGGTTAATTCATTGGGTTTTAACAGCCTAAACCCGTGTGAGGAAAGTTCTCTTAACACCGATTCATACACTGCTTCCTGACGGGTATAAAATTTCTGGGTTCTTTTTAAAACTTTTGCAACCTGTTCGGCTTCCGTCAGTCCGCTTTTATCATCCTTGGTTTGTTTGCCGAATTGCACGTGGTCAGTTAAGCTGCCCACACGCACCATATAAAACTCATCTAAGTTACTGGTAACAATGGAAAGAAACCGCAACTTTTCCAGTGGCGGCGTTAAAGAATCGGTTGCTTCATCCAGCACCCGTTCATTAAATTTTAACCAGCTGAGTTCTCTGTTTTCATACATTTGATACATAACGACGCACCCCAAGGATTGTAGTTTATAAAATACCATTTTCATTATACTAAAAACTCACTTTAATTGCAAGGGATTTTCATAAAAAAGTGATATCTTGACAAATTCTTTTTTTCGCAATATACTATAGATAGTTCATTTTATGAAAACGAGGTGGTTTTCTTGAAAAATATCCGTGATTTTCTTTCTTATTATAAACCTCATAAAAAACTGTTTTTTGCAGATATGCTCTGTGCTTTTTTAGTGGCGGTGGCAGACCTTGTGTACCCTTTGATTGCCAAAAATATGATTAACGACTATGTGCCAAACGCTAATATGCGGCTGTTTTTAGTATGGTCGGTGGTTCTGCTTCTCATCTACATCATAAAAGCACTGCTCAACTACTTTATCCAGTATTATGGGCACGTGATGGGTGTCAGGATGCAAGCTGAAATGCGCCAAAAACTGTTCCGTCATTTGGAAAAGCTTCCTTTTTCCTATTTTGATGAAAACAAATCGGGCACCATTATGTCCCGCCTGGTCAACGACCTGATGGATATTTCCGAGCTTGCTCATCACGGCCCCGAAGATTTGTTTTTATCCTTAATTGTGATGATTGGCTCCTTTGCCATTTTGTGCACAGTCAATGTGTGGCTGACTCTGATCACCTTTGCTCTGCTCCCTGTGATTCTTTTGATTGTGGTTTCGCTCCGATTGAAAATGAGCTCAACCTTCAAAAAGTCCCGTGTGGAACTTGGTGAAGTGAATGCCAATTTGGAAAATTCCATTTCGGGAATCCGTGTGACCCGTGCTTATAACAACACTGCCCGCGAAGAAGAAAAATTCCGTCATTACAACGACCAGTATCAAACCGCAAGAAATGCCTCCTACAAAGTGATGGGGCAGTTCCATTCTTCCCTCACCTTCTCCACGGATATTTTGTATCTGGTGGTGCTGGTGGCAGGCGGTATTTTCTTCTTTCAAAAACAGATTGATGCAGGGGAATTTACCATGTATCTTTTATACATCAATTCCTTCCTGCAACCGTTACGAAAACTCATCAGCTTCTTTGAACAGTATCAGAACGGTATGACAGGCTTTGAACGGATTCAGGAAGTGTTTGCCGTGTCCCCCGAAGAAGAAAGTGACGATGCCATCACCTTAGAAACCACCAACGGAGATATTACGTTTCAAAACGTTACCTTTTCCTACGAGGAATCCGAAGAAGAACGACGACCTGTGATCGAGCATCTGAATCTTCATATCCCAAAAGGAAAAACCGTGGCGCTGGTTGGTCCGTCTGGAGGCGGAAAAACTACGCTTTGTCATTTAATTCCCCGTTTCTACGAAATTTCCGACGGTGAAATTTTATTAGACGGCGTGGATATTCGCAATATCACACGTCAGAGTCTCAGAAGCCATATCGGAATGGTGGCGCAGGATGTGTTTCTCTTTACCGGCTCCATCCGTGAAAATATTGCCTACGGAAACTTGGATGCCACTGAGGAGGAAATTATGGATGCCGCTAAAAAAGCCAATATTCACGATTACATTATGACCCTCCCCGATGGGTATGACACCTATGTGGGAGAACGGGGTATTAAATTATCGGGAGGACAGAAACAGCGTATTTCCATCGCCAGAGTATTTTTAAAAAATCCCTCTATCTTAATTTTAGACGAAGCAACCTCCGCTCTGGATAATGCCACCGAAATGCTGATTCAATCCGCATTGGAAGAATTATCCCGTGGCAGAACCACCATCGTGGTGGCGCACAGACTTTCCACCATTAAAAATGCGGACGAAATCGTGGTCATTACCGACGAAGGTGTTGCCGAGCGGGGCACTCACGAAGAACTGCTCCAAAAAAGCGGTTTATACAGTGAATTATATCAGTATCAATTCAGAACGGAATAATGTTCAAAAAAATTGATACTTGACAAGCAAAATTTCTTGTGCTATACTTTTCTTACAACAAAATAATTCATACAAAGTGTCTGCCCTGCCGTTTGGCTTTGCAGATGAAAAGGGAACCGGGTGCGAATCCCGGACGATACCAGTCGCTGTATGTATCAAGTTGATTCCGCCAAATTTTGGCACAGGGCGAAAGCCGGTCATTGGGAAACTGAGAAGACTAAGGAATGAACGTTTTAAGATACGAGTCAGAAGACCTGCTTTGATGTTGTTCCGCTAATGTGTCTGGAGAATTTGCACAGGAACGATAGTTTTGTTTTTCTTTTTTTGGGAAGACAAAATATGATGTTCACAGAAACACTCTGCTGTGGCAATTTTGTAACAAAAATTGCCGCAGTTTTTTTATTATCTGCGGTAAATAAGGAGGCGTATAAAAAAATAAAACATCGTGCTACCAAAGCGCTATTTCCCGCAAATCATAAAAAGGAGAATTTCAAAATGAACAACAAATTTTTAAGTATTCTGATTCTTTTGGTAATGCTGATTACCTGTTCCCCTCTTACAACCTTTGCAAACACAATGACTTTAGACGATCTGAGAGAAAACTACGGTGCAATTTCTGTGGAAGCGTATAATCTCGGTCAGGGTTTTCTGGTAGAACCGTCTTTATATGCCAAAGAAGGAAAATCGGTTGGCGATATTACAGTAGAGGTTCTTACCAAAAAGAACATTGGTTATACGGGGGACACCTCTTATTTCAGCGGATTTGAATTTGACGATACTATTGAGCCCCAATATCCCGAATATCTACAAGACTACATCGGGGAATTTGAAGGCTTAGGGGACGGAAACGGTTATTTGGAGGAATTCGATTATAGCTGGATGTCCGGTTGGTGCTATACCATGAATGACTGGTGGGCATCCTGGGGGGCATCGGATGCATATCCGGGGGATGCAATTGTTGATTACAACTCCGGCGAAACGGTGATTCTCGGCGATGTAATCCGTTGGCATTTTACCATCAAAGGTTATGGCTGTGATTGTGGATTTGCTAACAATGTGATGGCAGAATGGATGGGTGGAAATTTATTTATTCAGGAAGATAAATCTGACCTGATTTTCCTCTTGGCTGCAATCAATGATTATTATGGGAATCTTGATACCGACGATGTGTATGAAACTGCACTTGCGGTAGCTGCCAATCCTTTGGCAAGTGCTTCAGAAATCGGGGAGCAGGAAACAATCCTCACAAGCTACATTGAAGATAACTTTTTGGGTGCGGAGGTGTCAAGCTTTGAAATTACAGGATATGATGGGGAATCTGTTTCTATCGCCTTCCCCGAGGAGGGTGCCAACATCACTTTGATTCTTGCAGATTACGAAAACGATCAATTAAACCTTACCAAACAAATCCCCCTGACCACCAACAAAACAAACGGCAAAAACATCATGGTTGTTCCTATTGATTCCGACATCACACTTTCTTCCAATGATAAGATTATGTTGTGGGATGGCTTTACAACCTGTATGCCCCTTTGTGAAGCATATATTGTAAATTAAGGAAAGGAACCAATCTTATGAAAAAAATTGTTAGTGTTCTGCTTCTTTTCGCAATGCTGTTTTATACATTGCCCGTTTTGGCATCAGAGGAAGTTACGGAAAATGATATTGTCACCGAAGAAATAGATTATAATAGTATCAATGCGGTGATGGAAAAAATTGACGCCATCGGCGAGGTTACCATCCACGCAGGAAATAAAATCAAAGATGCTCGGGATGCATACGAAGAATTACCCGATTCTCACAAAGAATTGGTTGAAAATATTGCAATATTGACCGATGCGGAAGCAGCCATCGCAGTATTGTATGAAGAATTAGCCAACATCGATTATCTGTCTGTTTACGAAGCAACTGCCGAGTATATTTCTCAGCTTGGAACCCCCAATGTGGGTTCTGTTGGCGGAGAATGGATGGTAATTGCCCTTACCCGTTCCGGCAGGGAATGTCCGGAGGGTTATTATGAAAATGTGGTAACGTTTGTGAATGAAAATATCAACGACAAAGGGCAACTTCACAGAGCGAAATCCACTGAGAATTCCAGGGTAATTCTTGCACTTACCTCATTGGGATATGATGTGACCAATGTGGACGGACATAATCTGCTTTGCGGTCTTTCCGATATGAATTACCTAAAAAGGCAAGGAGTGAACGGTCCCATCTGGGCTCTTATTGCCTTAGATAGTTATGGTTATGAAATCCCCCAAAACTCCAACGAAGACACTCAGGCAACCAGAGAAGAAATCATCTCCTATATTATGGAGAAACAACTTCCTGACGGCGGTTGGTCCATTTATGGACAGACCTCCGACCCTGATATGACAGGGATGGCAATTGTGGCACTTGCTCCCTATTGCGATACCAATCCCCAGGTTGCAGAAGCCGTGGAAACTGCGCTGAGTTACCTTTCTGAAGTTCAATATGAAAATGGAGCTTTTGGTTCCATCGAGGGTATTTGCAGCGAGTCCTGTGCTCAGGTGATTGTTGCATTGACGGCGCTAGGCATTGACCCCGAAACCGACGAACGTTTCATCAAAAACGGAATTTCTGTAGTAGATGCACTTTGTATGTTTGCTGTGGAGGGCGGCGGATTTGAACATATCCCCTATATTGGCTTAAACGGAATGGCTACTGAGCAGGGAGAATATGCATTGGTTTCTTACATTCGTTTTTTGGAAGGTGCAACCCATCTTTACGATATGTCAGATGTCACTATAACACAAGACGAAGACCAGGAAGAAAACGAAGATTGGGATGATGCCATTGAGGAAGAAGATCCTGAAATCTGGGAGGATCCTATCGTGGAGGAAGATCCTGAAATTTGGGAGGATCCTATCGTAGAAGATGACTTGGATCCCGAAACAGAAGATCCCCTCTCCGCGGAAAATAATCCGACGCAGCCCGCAACAGAACAAACAACATCTGAAAACACAGAGATTTTTGTAATGACCGATACCACTTTCCCAGATGTTCAAAAAAATGACTGGTATTACGAATCCGTAAAGTATGCATATGAAAACAATCTGATGCAAGGCACCGATAACGGTTTTGAACCAAACACTAAGATGACAAGAGCCATGCTTGTAACAACCCTTTACAGAATGCAACCCACTGAAGTAACAGAAGCTATCCACAATTTTTCAGATGTATCAAAAGATAGTTGGTACGCTGATGCAGTTTTTTGGGCAGTTACAAATAAGATTGTAAACGGTGTGAGTGAAACAGAGTTTATGCCCGATCAAGAGGTTACCCGTGAACAGATGGCTCTGATGCTCCTTCGTTACGCAAAAATGCAAGGAATGGATGTTTCAGGCAGTTCCAATCTTGAAATATACGCAGATAAGAACGAGATAAGCGATTGGGCAACAGAAGCAATCCAATGGGCAAACGCCGCATTATTGCTGACCGGTACCGATGGTGCAACCCTATCTCCCAAAGGCACTGCAACCCGTGCTCAGGTGGCAACCGTTCTGATGCGTTTTTCACAAATGTCGGTAAACTAAGTAAAGGATGTGAATTCCCCTGAAAAAACACAAAACAAAAATTATATTTTCAATTTTTATCATCGCAATCCTCGCCTTTTCCTTTTGGTATGGAGGCGATGCACCGGGACTTCGCGGCTTGCCGACAGATTCCCAAAAGAGTGTGTCTGTTTCGGCAGACGCGGTACCTTCTCCCCTCTCCGAACCAACTGCAGATGAAACGCCTACAACCGATGCAGAGAACTTGGCAGCAGAAAAAGACCACGATCTCACCGAACCCATCCCTGAAGAAACAACTATCTCCGAAGAAACAACCATCCCCGAAGAAACAATCACCCCCATTGAACCGCAGGATGTTATTGAACCCAACGGAGACCTTACCTGCGTTTTATCCGTTCGTTGCGACAGTATTTTGCAACATATTGAATGGCTGGATCCGGAGAAGGTGGAACTTGTTCCACAAAACGGTATTATTTACGCCGAACGAACGGTAATATTCTACGAAGGAGAAAGTGTCTTTGATGTGCTCCTTCGGGAAATGAAACAAAACCGAATCCATATGGAATTTGAATACACTCCTTTATACAACAGCGCATATATTGAAGGAATTTCCAATCTTTACGAATTTGATTGCGGAGAACTTTCCGGATGGATGTATCGGGTAAACGGTTGGTTCCCAAATTACGGCTGTTCACAATATCAACTGAAAAACGGTGACCGAGTGGAATGGCTATATACCTGTGATTTGGGGGCAGATATCGGGGGTTCCTACGCTGTTTCCGGTAACTAAGCAATCAATTTGCTTCTGCTCCCTTAAAAGGATATTTCCAAATCCTAAAAAAGCACCGCTTGTAAAAAACAAGCGGTGCTTTTCATATCATCTCAAAAACAACTCATTCATATTTTAAAAAGCCCAAATCGGAAACAGAATAGTTTCCCAGTTCATTAAATTCATCAAAAATGCGCTGAACAAAATCCAGCCCTTCTGCCACACTGCGACGGCAAATGTCTTCATGGGTGCTGCGTTTTGCATTTCCCTTGGATTCGGTAAAACGAATCGCTGTTTCTTTTTCGTATTCCGGTGCAGAAATTTCAGCAAGGCCTGTGTAATAAGAAGAATCCCCTTCCTGATTGTAACTGTAAAAGACAAACATTCTATCAGAATAGGGCTCCAACGTCAAAGAAGTATAGCTTGCACTTCCCTGATAAACTTTCCAGGTAATCACGTCAATGGTATGATCATCATTGCGGAGAATGGTGTATTCCACAGGACCGCCTTCCGCGGTTTCCACTTTCGTATAGGCAGGTTTATCGTTGATGGTTTCATTCTCCAAAGTGTCAATCACCGCAAGCAGTAAAGCAAACGCTTCTTCTCGGGGAGTATGTTCCCCTTCTGTCTCAGGCTGCATAGTTCTTGCAATATCTGCAAGAGGGGTGATGCTTTCTTTTAAATGATTGGTCAGCACCGAAATGGGAACCATTAAATCTGCATTGGTTCCATCGGTAATTCCCACAACTTCTCCGTTTCGGTTCAACAAAGCACCGCCGCAAATTTCGGGAGAAACAGGGGCATCGGTTTTGATATAGCAAATTTTTTCGCCCCAATGTTTCGGTTCCAAAATCGTTCCTTGCAAAACAGCATTTTCATCGCCTGTGGAACTCCCCACTGCATATACCGTTTCGCCGGCTGTCAATCGATTCTCATCTCCTATATTCAGGGTAGAAAAACCGGTTCCGTTTACCTGAATCAGCGCCCAGTCATAATCCACATTATAATCGTATACCCCCACAACGTCATATACCTGATCGGTTGCCGGAAGGGTGATTTTGGCAGAATAACCGTTTTCAATCACATGAAAATTAGTAACCGCTACGCCGGTTTCTTCCAAAAAGAATCCGTTTCCGGAAGAAATGGGTTCCCCTGCCCGATTATAAAGTTCAATATAAAAAACAGCAGGCGCATACTTTTGCCGAAATTCTCCTAAAGTCAGCTCAAGAGCATTTTTATTTGCTTGTTCTATGGCAGTAGCATCATAGACTTGCTCATAGGTATCTTCGGTAAATAAACCGTTTTCCATCAGTTTTTGAGCCAATGTTTTTTCAGAATCCTTCAGCTTTGTTTGCAATGCCGCATAGGAAACTAACACCACATCTTCACGGAGAAAGTTTTCACGGTCCACCCCTTCGGGAAGAATACCAATGGATTTCGCTAACGAAAACGGATTATCCCAGGTAAAATCAGCTCCATTTACGTCCGTATAGCCAAGTGCTCTGAGCACAAAGGTTAAATAGACCTGTGCATTGGCTTCTCCAACACCAAATTCTGTCGGAGAAATCCCATTGGTCAACCCGTTTTGATAAGCATAGCCAACATAAGCGTTTGCCCAATCGGGAACATCGGTAAAGGGATGTGTAGCCGTGCTGTTTTGCGCTTCAATTCCGGATCCCATCAGACGGAGTAACATGACCAGTGCTTCCGGACGGGTAGGTGCACGGTTTAAAGCAAAATCAGTATCGGAGACACCTTGAAACAACCCCAATGTTTTTAAATCCCGGGCAAGCTGTTCTTCAAAATATAGGTTTTCTGCATCTGATGCAGAAACAGGAATGCTCATTAAAAATAATAAAATACTTAAACATATTGCGACGATTTTTTTCATTGCGTTCTCTCCTTTTTGGCGATTCACACAAAGCTTTCCCGCCTATTATACCACAATCACATAGGATTTGTCAATTATTTCCCATAGATTTCATCCTTCCCCACACTGCACTATGGCTATTCCCTCTTGACGATATTTTTTATTCATCCCCCGAAAATACTTGACAAGATGAAAAAAATAGTGTATAATAGCCCTTGGTTTTCGAGGTGTAGCTCAGTTTGGTAGAGTGCTTGGTTTGGGACCAAGATGCCGCAGGTTCAAGTCCTGTCACCTCGACCAAAAAAGAGTTATCCACAAAAGTGGATGGCTCTTTTTTCGTATACAGGACTTGAACCTTAAGAAGCTGAGCGAGCGTTAAGAAAACCGTTCGGGGAACGGTTTTTAGCGAAGTTGGTGCGAAGACGGGTACCGAAGCCAACGGCTTGGGTCGTCAAGCAAAAAAGACGCGAAAGCGGATTTGTCCTGTCACCTCGACCAAAAAAGAGTTATCCACAAAAGTGGATAGCTCTTTTTTCGTATACAGGACTTGAACCTTAAGAAGCTGAGCGAGCGTTCATAAAAAACACTCGCAATTAAAAACCGCTACGAACATTACTCCGTGGCGGTTTCTCTATTGTGGCAAATATGTATTTAGTCCTTGGTGAATTGATGACCGTTATTTTCTAAAACACCTTTTTGATAATTATATGTCGAAGACATTCCGTGATAAGTGGGGCTGTCGGAATCATAAAGAATAACCTGCTTACCTTTAATTTCAAAATCTCCGGTTTCAGTAGAAGTACCACCGGATCCTCTTGAAGTTGCTTTTACATAAGTTCCATCTTCACTTAAGATAATACAAACAGAAATATAATCCCCGTTAAATCTATAAGAGCCTGTATAAGTTCCCGCTACTTCCTTCATCGAAGGTGAACAAGCAGTTAAGGTACAAATCAATAGTACAACAGCAAGTAATGCCGTTGTAACTCTAGTCACTTTCATTTTTAATCTCCTTCCTATCTTTCGCCACAATAGAATGGCACTTTTCCTTAAAAAAAGTGCGCCGACCAAAATCAGCGCACAAAAACGCAAATTCCGGTCGTCGCCAAACAAACCATATACAGAAAATGAGCATACGCACACAATCGCTGTACGGAACTTGCATTTTATCAAATTCACAAAACGATTGTATGTCAAAAATAGGCATAAAAATACACCCATTCTCCATATATTCAGTTTGTTTGGCAAATTCAGTATAACATAGGAAGGAAAAAAAGTCAACTATAGTCTTTGAAAACGAAAAAAAAAACGATTACACTATCATAAATTGCACTTATGTAAAAAGGCGAAAAGACCTTTTGCGGATGTCTCCTTTTTATCATACAAGACTTAAACCTTAAGAAGCTGAGCGAGCGTTAAAAAAGAGCGAAGCACTTGATTTCAAATGCCTCACTCTTTTTTACATGAGAATTCCCCTTACAATTCTCCGTCTCCTCCACAATAGGAGCAGGAGATTTTTTTAGCGCCGAAGCACCGATTACAGGTAGTTTCCACTTCAGCGCCGGGGGTTCCGTCAAATCCGCCGGTCGTGTAAGAACCGTGTCTTCCGGAACCGCCACACAGCGAACAGGTTACATAGCCGTTTTCACAGTAAGAGCAAGCGGTAGTCTCAGCAGAAGGTGCAGAATAACCGCCTCCCCCGCTAAAATACACTTTTCCGTTATCACAAGTACATTGCACATAACCACCGTCACAGAAGGAACAACCGTTATAACAACCTGCATAGCACTCGGTATATCCCCTTCCGCCACAAATAAGGCAGTCATGACCTATGCAATCATTCAATCCTGCATAGGCACATTCGAAACATTCAGCAGAACCGGTTTGGTATTCTCCGGGAGTGGTTGGGGTTTGACCACCCGGAGCAAAGGTTGCTGCAGGAACGCCGGAAAGAGACATGCCGCATCCTCCGCAAAAGGACGCATCGGCAGAATTTAATTTTCCGCAGGATGCACAAGCAATCTCGCTGCTCAGTTTAAAACCGCAATTTTGGCAGTAATAAGCATTACCGCTTTGCACCGTAGAGCAAGACGGACAGGAAACAGTTTGAGAAGTTGTCTGAAAACCTGATTGCGATGCACTTTGGTTACAACCGCATAACTGCATAACAAGCATCACGGACAACAAACAAATCAGTATTTTTTTCATATGTAACTTACCTCCTTGAATTACTTTACAGTATAATTGACGTAATCATTTATAATCTGTTCCCAAATATTGTAACATATTGATTATAATTTTTCAATAACTTTGAAAAAAATGAATAAATGGCAAAAAAACAGTCTTCCGAGGAAGACTGTTTTTTCTTTATTTTTCGTTACCCTGATAACGGGATTTTCTTAATTTTTGTTGTTCGTGCTTTTCGTATGCAAGAATAATTTTCTGAATCAGAGGATGACGGACAACATCTTTATGAGAAAGCATGGTAATAGAAATCCCCTCAATATTCTTTAGGATAGAAACCGCTTCTTTTAAGCCTGATTTTTTCCCAAAAGGTAAGTCTGTCTGGGTGATGTCCCCTGTAATAACCGCTTTGGTATTAAAACCGATACGGGTTAAAAACATTTTCATCTGTTCGGGAGTGGTGTTCTGTGCTTCGTCCAAAATCACAAAGCAATCGTCTAAGGTACGACCTCTCATATAGGCGAGAGGTGCCACTTCGATTAACCCTTTTTCGGAGTATTTGGCAAAAGTGTCGGAACCTAAGCAATCAAACAGTGCATCATAGAGCGGACGAAGGTACGGGTCAATTTTCGACTGCAAATCCCCGGGCAAAAAGCCCAGTTTTTCTCCTGCTTCAATGGCGGGACGAGTCAAAATAATTCTGGAAACCTCTTTATTCTTAAACGCTGTTACCGCACAGGCAACCGCCAGATAGGTTTTCCCCGTTCCTGCAGGACCGATTCCTAAGTTGATGATATTTTTCTCTATATTTTCAATGTAAGCCTTCTGCCCTAAGGTTTTTGGTTTAATAGGTTTTCCCTTAGCAGTTACGCAAACGCAGTTTCCGCCAATTTCGGCAACTGATTTCACGTTGCCCTCTCTTGCCATGCTGATGAGATAGCGAACCGTCTGTTCATCTAAGGATTCTTCAAATTTTAAGCGCTGAATCAGTCCCTCCAGCACTTCGGTTGCCATGGTTACGGCAACTTCTTCACCGCTGGTTTTTACAATACCGTTTCGGTGAAAAATTTTCACGCCAAGCTCTTTTTCAATGAGCAAAATATTTTCATCAAAATTGCCAAAGAGACGAATGGCTTCGTCTACGGAACTAAGCAAAATTTCTTTCTCCATACATACCTCTTATGATTCTTCGTCGGATGGTTTTTCAATCACACGGGGAATCCCAAGTTCTTCTTCACACTCGGCAAACACCGTAACAGAAATACTGTCTTCTGTGAGCCTTACCGACTCCGTTTTTAATGAAATCAAATCCTCAATCCCCTGCTCGGAAAGTCCTTTTAAAAATTCGTCTCTGGCTTCTGCCACAGCTTCTTCTTCGGTTCTTTCCACTTTTTTTAAAGTATATTCCGCGTAAACGGTTTCCCGATAGGTGATAAATAAGAAATGTTTCTCTTTTATTATACTATCATAATTATAAAAGTCAATACCCTGACTAAAATCCAGCGGAATTTTTAAGAAAGGAAGCTCAACTTCCCGCCTGTTTTTTTCGTTTCCTGTGGGAATTTTATCATAGCGATACAACTTTTTTTCATAGGTTGCTTCTTCCCAGGTAACAGCGCGGATCTGCCCCATAGAATGAAGGTAACGGCTTCCCACACTGGGACTTGGAATCAATCCTGAAATCAGAATCTGATCCTTCACCACCGTGTCACCCTCTTTCACCATTGCATCTCCGTTTTCGGCAATAATCTCCTTAATATATCCGTCTTTTTTTGCCACAATATTGGTAGGCACATCCTTGGGAATCAACGGCGGTGAATCGGTTCTGGGAATGAGTGTCACCGAGAGTTCTGTCCCCGAAAGCTCCACATTTGCCCACAAAACATCGGGAAATTGATTGATAATCCGATTAGAAATTGCAGTGGTGTCCACCGTTTTTCTAATTTTTCCGACCCCCAAGCCGTTTTCAGCCAAAAAAGCACGAATTGCACCGGTATCCATTCCGGGAGCAGCATCGAAGGTTACCGTCCAGATAAAAGAAGAGGATACAAAAATCCCCACAATAAAACAAGCTGCCAAAACCCAGAAAACCGTTCTTTTTTTCATAGATTTCATAAGAACCGGAAGCCCTTTCCCCTCCTGCACATGAAGAACCGTTTCTGTTTTTTCGGCAAATTCCTTCAAAAAATGGATTCCGCGGTTACTGACCGAAAACAAAAGCGTTTTTTCATCGGGCCGGCAGATATTCCAAAGATACAGTTTATGAGACAGACATAAATTCAAAAATTTTTCCAGATGACTTCCCGTTGCCCGATAGCACTGATACCCCTTTACAAACCGATAGGCACGAAGCATAAACTATCCCTCCTACAGTTTCTCAATGCTGACAAGATTGCCCGACACAGTAATCTCATCATCCGTCAGCGCAGTGATTACCAACCCACTCCCCAAAATTTTATACACATATTTTCGGGTGTTTACCTCAATTTGTTCGCAGGATAAACTGATAATCCCCTTATGATTCACAATCTCCACCTGATAATCTCCCGTAACGGTAATTTTGGGTTCTCCCAATAAAACCTCAGGAGAAATACCCAGTCGCTCTGCCAATGTTTTTGGAGGAGTGATTGCAGATGCAGACTGTTTTGTGGTCGGGAGAGTTGATTCTCTCTTTTTTACTTTCTTTTCTCGCTTCATATGACACCCTTCTGTTGCGTATATTTTCGCAAGTCTTTCCATATAATGTGATAACATTTTATGGGAAACGGGTGAAAAATATGTCTAAATGGACAGGATGGGGACTGCTTCTTTGGTTTTTATGCTTTCCCCGGGCGGTAAAAAGCGGAATCGAAAAAGGGTTGGAACTGGGCGGAACCGTTCTGGTTCCCAGCATTTTTCCATATCTTGTTGCATCGGGAATTTTGGTGAAAACAGGTGCCTTGCAAGGAATTGCTAAAAAATTCAAATTAGGGAATTTATCGGAAAACGCAAAAGAAATGTTGATTCCTTCCTTATTTTGCGGATATCCCACAGGAGCAAGGTTACCTGCTTTGGCATATGATAAAGGTAGTATCAGCAAAAAGGAATTTACGTTGCTATTTTTATTTGCCAATATTCCGGGATTTGGCTTTGCCGTTTCCTACTTAGGCGGAATTTTTGAAAGTTCCCTGTCAGGATTACTCATTTATCTGAGTTTTGTGTCTGCTTCTCTCACTTTACTGTGGTATTTTTCAAAAAAACTACCCATAGAAACTATTGCATTTTCGGGGAGCAGAAAAGAAACAAAAGAAGCAAAAGAACAAAAAATATCGGAGGCTTTGGTGGAATCCGTTAGCGAAAGTGCTCAGACAATGGTATCCTTATTGTTTTTTGTTTGTTTCTTTTCCTCTTTGATTGATTTATTGAAATGTCTTGCACTGCCCGGAAATTGCTATCCGATTTTGGCGTCCTTTTTGGAAATTACCACAGGAATTTTTATGTTAGCTCAAAGCTATCCCATGGAAGTGACTGTTTTCTTCTGCGCATTTTCCGGCTTGTCGGTGATGTTTCAATCTTTGTATTTTGACAAAAAACATGCCGTAAACCTTCCCCGTCTGTTAATTTGGCGAACCGTTTACGGCATCGTATCAGTATGTTATTTTATCATCTTTCGTTTTTTTATTTGGAGATGATATTGCTGTTAATTTAGCAGTGTGATTGCAAAATTAAGGTAAAGCGCAAACAGTTGCCACACCAAGTACGGCAAATATAAATAAAATGCCCATGTTACATCTTTTAATCTTCCCATGACAAAAAGATTCACAAAAATCATGGCAAGTAAGATCACCAGTGCCACATCAACCTGACGTAGCGCAAAGAAAAACAGTGGCCACATGGCATTTAGCACCAAATTTAACGCATAGAGCCAAAACGTCTTAGAATCATCAGGTTTTTCACGGAAATACAAAATCATCGCAATTGCCATCAGCACATATAAAATTCCCCACACAATGGGAAATACAATGGATGGTGGTGCAAGTGGCGGACGGACCAATGTGTCATAGAATTCGGAGGAATTCATAGAAAAAAGTCCGCCCAGAACCGCTGCTGCCACCGTGATTGCCACAATCAGCCAGTTTGTTTTTTTGTTGCTTTGCTTTTCTGCCATAACATCACCTGTTTCGGAAGAT
>JAFYVF010000061.1 GCA_017549265.1 Clostridia bacterium | reverse complement strand
TCTTCTTTTTTGATTTCGTGGCATACGGCGGGAGAGGAGAAAAAATCACGGCACATAGCGTAAAATTCAGTTTCGTGTTCAGGTTTAAAATCCAGAATCATCATATCACAAAACCTCCGTTGGAACTTAATACCTGGCCTGTGATAAATTTCGCCTTATCAGATACCAAAAAGCTGACAGCTTCTGCAATATCACGGGGAGTTCCTAAGATTCCCAAAGGAGTTTCTTCTGCCAAATTGGTTAAATCATCTTCGGTAAAGTCGTTTAGCATATCGGTTTTGATAATGCCCGGAGCCACACAGTTCACTCGGATATTACTTAAAGCTACCTCTTTTGCAAGGGCTTTGGTAAATCCGATGACACCTGCTTTTGCAGCAGAATAATGCACTTCGCAAGAGGCGCCCACCATTCCCCAGATGGAGGAAATATTTAAGATGGCACCGCATTTTTCATGAATCATATGAGGGAGTACCGCTTTGGTTACCAAAAACATACTTTTTAAGTTGGTATCCATCATAGTGTCCCAGTCTGCTTCCGAAATATCAGTAAACAGTTTCTGCTGAGCGATTCCTGCATTATTTACCAACACATCAATTTTTCCGTGTTTTTTGATAATATCTTCTATCATTTTTGATACTTCTGAGGAATTGGAAACGTCTGCAAGGTATCCCATTTGGGTTTCGGTATTTTCTATTACGGTATTTTTACTGTTGGCAATGACAAAGTAACCGTCTTCTTGCAGTTTTTTTGCGATTTCTTTTCCGATTCCCCGACCTGCACCGGTCACTAACGCAATCTTTTTCATAGCGGTAAACGCTCCGTTCTTTTTGGTTCTTTTGGTATCATTTCATGCCATAATCATACCATATTCTAAAATAATTGTCAAGCAGAGCAGAGGAACAAATTGACCGTCAGCATTGCAAGGAATATGACAATCATATCAGCACATAATCCTAACAGTAGTGGCAATTTCGTTTTCTTGACACGGGTTACGGCAAAATAGACGGTAATGGTGTAAATGGTGGTTTCGGTGGATGCACAAATTACAGATGCCAAGAGCCCTTCGTAGCTATCTGCTCCGAATTTTTCCAGAATATCGGTTAACAGCACCATGGCACCGCTTCCCGATATAGGACGAACTAAAATGAGTTCTCCAATTCCTTCAGGGATTTTCAAGAATTGAAAGAGGGGTGAAATTAATTTTAAAAAGAAAGTTAATGCCCCCGATTCTCTGAAAACTGCGATAGATACCATAATAGCAAGAATGTTTGGCGTGATTTTCACAATTGCCGAAAATCCTTCTTTGGCTCCTTTTGTAAATGCGGAAAGGGAGTCTCTTTTTTTTAGAAAAGAAATCACAAATAAGCTGAGAAAAAACAGAGGAAGCATACCGTTTGACAATGCAGAAATCATAACGAAGTCCTCCGTTTCTGATAGGAAAGAACCAATTTGCATAAAGACAGTGCACATAGTAATCCCAAAAAACCCGTAATGAGAACGGGAATTACTACGGCAGAGGGGGAACGTGAACCTGCCATTGCCCGAAGCCCGATTACAGTGGTGGGAATCAGTTGTACCGAACAGGTGTTAAACAAAATAAAACGGCACATATCAGGGGTGGGATATCCGTCCGATTTTACCTCTTTATCCAGTTCTTCCATAGCGGCAAGACCGGAGGGGGTTGCTGCATTGCCGATGCCTAACATGTTTGCCGAAATGTTTACCGATATTTTTTGCAAAGTTTTTTGATTTTTTGTCTTGAAAATTTTTGCAAGAATTGGAGATAGTAGTTTGGATAACAATCTTGTCAATCCGATTTCCTCTGCAATTTTTATCATCCCTGAGAAAAATGCGGTTAAGAATAATAGTTTTAGCACAAAAGATGCGCAGTTTGCGGTGGCAGTGGTAATGATGTTGGTTAGTTGCCCTAAATTATGGTTGATTGCCAAAAAAAGAATTCCCCATATCCAAAAAAACGAAATCACATATCCCATAAAAAAATCACCGAAGTTCCTTTCATTTCATGTTATGAAGGACAACTTCGGTGATATGTATTTTTTGATATTTTGGTATCGAAAAACTATTTTCCGATGCAGAAGTTTTTAAAAATATTGTCAATGACCTCATCGTTGACAGTGGTACCTGTGATTTCGCCTAAGTAAGAGGCGGCATCCTCCAGATCAATGGAACAGATGTCTGCCTCCAAGTTCATTCTGAGAGTTGAAATTGCTCTTTGTAAACTTTCTTCCGCCATTAAAAGTGCCTGATAATGACGTTCGGAAAACAGTGTTTCCTCCGATTCGGATTGTTCCAATCTTGCTTCGATATCTTCACGAATTCCGTCCAGCAGTTCGGAAACGCCCTCGTTATTTTTGGCACTGATGCAGTATACTTTTTTGCCGAAATCATCGGGAATTTTTGGAGTATTCAAATCGGTTTTGTTATAAATCACCACTGTATGAGCGGGCAGCTTTTTGATATATTCTGTTTCCTCAGCGTCCAATTCTTTGGATGCATCCAAAAGATAGAGAATATAGTCCACCTGCTCAATATACTGGTAGGATTTTAAAATTCCTGCCTGCTCCACAATGTCACTACTTTCACGAAGCCCTGCGGTGTCGGCAATATTCATCATATAACCGCCAATGTCAATCCGCTCGGTAATCACGTCACGGGTGGTTCCTTCAATATCGGTCACAATGGCGCGATCTTCTTCCAAAATGGCATTTAGCAGAGATGATTTTCCCACGTTGGGCTTTCCACAGATTGCGGCGGTAAAACCGTCTTTTAAAATTTTCCCTTTATCGTAGCTGGTGAGCAGGGAAGAAATATCATTTAAAATCACTTTTAGACGGGATAAAATCACGTCGTTGTGGTTGCCTCCCGTTTCATCGGGAAAATCGTTTCCTGCCAGAATATGCATGATTTCTGTCATAATCCGACTTCTTAAACCATCAATTTTATGACGTAGTTTTCCGTCTAAGTTTTCTTGTGCCATTAAGAGGGCAGACTTGGTCTCGGCACCAATGGCATCAATTACCGCTTCTGCTTGAGTTAAGTCCATTTTTCCGTTTAAGAAAGCACGTTTGGTAAATTCGCCTTTTTCGGCAAGACGGGCACCGTTTTTTAACAGTTCTCTCATCACGCACTCGGTTACGGTTTTTCCGCCGTGACAGTAAAACTCCACGGTATCTTCTCCCGTGTAGGACTTGGGGGATATCATTTTTACCGCCAGACAATCATCTAAAATATTGCCGTCTTTGTCACGGATTTTGCCGTACACCAGACTTCTGTCGGCAGCTTTGGAAAGTTTACCGCCAAGGAGGGCATCTCCGATTGCCACGGCTTGTTCACCGCTTAAACGAATGACGGAAACGGCACTTTGTATATTTTTGGTTGCAGGAGCTGCAATGGTATCGTAAAGCATACGAAAACTCCTTTGTTTTCTTGATTTTATTAGTTCTATTATAGCATATTTCGTCAAATTGTCAATATAGAAAAAGACGTGTTACAGGTTTTACATTGTAACACGCCTTTTCGGTTGGAAAATCTTATTTCGGGGGAACAGACTGAATATCCTGAGAAATTTTTTCTAAAGTTAAAGAAATTTTTTCCAGTTTTTCCGCCTGAGTGTCCACAATGGACATCAGCCGTTCTTCACGTTCTCTGGATTCCTTCTGATAAGTGAAAAACAGCCAAATAAATAAAGCAGCAAACACTCCCTGTCCCATTACAAGTTCCGTTAAAACCTGTAAATCCATAGGTTACTTCCTTTCATAGCTTTGTAACATCTTTTCGTATAAATCCTTGCGGTATGGGTGCTGATCCAGCAACGAAAACACCGCGTTCGCATCTGATAGGTTCCATTTTTCCGATAACTTTTCTTTGAGTAGTTGCAGTTCATCCACGGGAGGAATCTTTAAAAAATTAAGAATCCCAAAGGCAATTGCCGATGCAAATTCTTTTTGCTTATTTTTTAAAAGTTCTGCATCCGACGGGTGGTCTAAAAAAGCAGTTTCTACTAAAATGGCAGGGCAATCGGTTTCCCTTAAAACCAAAAGGTTTGCTTCTTTTACCCCTCTGGAGCGGAGCGCAAACTGCTTGGTTACTGTTTCAAGCACATTGGTTGCCAAAACTTCGGCCTGACCGCCTTTTTTTACGACCAGAACCTCACATCCTGTTCCGCCTCCTGCATTGCAATGAATGGATAGAAAATAGTCACAGTTTTCCCGGTTACAAATCTCAGCGCGTTTTTTTAAACTGCTGTTTACCGATGTGCCTAAGTTTTGTGTGGGTGTTTCTCTGGTCAATACCACGCTGATACCATATTTTTTCAGTTGGTCCTGAAGATGCCAAGCAATTTGATAAGTTACATCCTGCTCTCGTAAACCGTTTGCTCCGGCACCGGTATCCCAGCCGGAATGGTTATGACCTGCGTCAATACAAATTTTCATACAGATACCTCATATTTTCAAAATCATAAGCGACCTTTTATTTGTCCCGTGTTATTATGAATGGAGAAAATGTGAAAAGTCAAGATAATTCATTGAATCTGGTTAGATGTTGGTCTTTTTATAAAAATTAGAAATAAAGGTTGCTTTTTTTTGGATATAATGTTATAATATATATTAATGTTTTATGTTCAAAATGCAAGGAGGGTTCGCCGTGTTTGAAAAAGTGGACGTGCTTGGTGCTCAAATTTCCAATGCTACGATTTCAGAAATTGTTGCAGCTGTTATCAGCCGTATCAAAAACGGAGAAAACACGGTTGTGTATACCCCGAATTCCGAAATCATTGAGCAGTTCAGAAAAGATGAGACCTTGATGAATCTTTTAAATTCTGCCGATATTTTAACTGCTGACGGCATCGGTGTAGTCAAAGGTGCTAAAATGCTGGGCACTCCGATTAAAGAACGTGCCGCAGGGTATGATATTGCCTGTAAACTTTTGGAAGAAGGCGCAAAAGAAGGTCTCAGCTTTTATTTGTTCGGCTCGAAAGAAGAAGTGTGCAGATTAGCCAAGGATAATCTTTTAAAAAAATATCCGGGGATTCAAATTGCAGGCACTCAGAACGGGTTCTTCAAAGAACCTGTGGGAGAAAAAATTGCTTCCCAAAAACCCCAGGTGGTTTTTGTTTGCTTGGGTGCAAAAAAACAGGAACAATGGATTTATGATAATAAGCATTTGTTTTCGGGTACAGCATTTTTAGGAATCGGCGGCAGTATGGATGTGTTTGCCGGGGTGGTAAAACGGGCACCTGATATCTTTATCAAATTGCATCTGGAATGGTTTTACCGTTTATGTAAACAACCCAGCCGTTTTGTCAGAATGTTGGCATTACCCAGATTCTTATGGCAAATTATGTTAGAAAAACGCAGACGGAAACGTCTTTTCAAACAAAATAAACGAAAAGGAGCGTAACCACTATGTTGAAAGTTATTTTAATTTCTCACACTCCAAACCCCGAGAAAATCGTTGCATCTGCAGCGAAAATGTGTTATTCCAACAGCGGTGCAGAAAATATTTTAGATAAATTAGATGAAGAAAAAACCACCAAATTTTTAGAGCATTTAACTTCATTAGGGCATGAAAGTCCCTTAGAACATATCACTTTCACCTTTGCAGTGGAAGGGGGAAGCCGTTCTTTATTGGCACAATTAACCCGTCATAGAATGGCGTCTTACAGTGTAAAATCTCAGCGTTATGTGGAAGAAGCTGATTTTGAATTTGTTACTCCGCCCGAAATCGCTGAAAATGCCGATGCCAAAGCACTTTACGAAGAAACTATGGCAAAAATCGGAGAAGCATACGAAAAATTAACCGAAGTGTTATATCAAAAACACGTTTTGACCATGGACGAAAAATCAGCCAAGAAAAAAGCCATTGAGGATGCTCGTTTTGTGCTTCCCAATGCTTGTGAAACCAAGCTGATTATGACTTTTAACGCAAGAAGTTTGTTAAATTTCTTTCAGCACCGTTGCTGTAACCGTGCCCAGTGGGAAATTCAGGCGTTAGCTGATGCTATTTTGTGGAAGGTGAGAGAAGTGGCTCCCACCATTTTTGCTAAAGCAGGTCCCAAATGTGTAAGCGGTGCTTGTCCGGAGGGGGCTATGAGTTGCGGTAAACGCAAACAGATGCAAGAACGCTACCTGGCGAAATAAAAAGGAGAAACCTTTATGGAGCTTTTAGTAGCCCTGTTTTTTGGTATTGTTCAGGGTGCAACCGAGTTTTTGCCTATTTCCGGTGGTGGGCACCTTGCTGTGATTCAGACGTATAATCAGACGCTGTTCGGAGCGGAGCTTTTTTCTCCCACGCTAACCTTTGATGTTTTATTGCAATTGGGAACACTATTGGCAATCTTTTTTGTGTTCTTTTCGGATATCAAACGGCTTGGGCGGGAGTTTATGATGTGTATCGGCGACCTTTTGCACAGACGTTTTTCGTTACATACTGACCGTCCGTACCGTCAAATGCTTTATATGCTGACGGTAACGACCTTATTTTTGATTCCCGCTGTTTTTGTGATAGAACAGGTAGAAACAAGCCTTGCCAAATTGAGCGTGATAGCCTTCACGTTAATGTTGACGGGGATTTGCAATATTGCAATTGATTCCATCGGAACCGGAAAAACTAAAAAATCTCATCAGATTTTGGTTAAAGATAGTAAACCATCTTCTTTGGAACCGGATTCGAAGCACTCGTTCGTGCTGTTTACTGAGGAGGTAAAGAGACCCGGAGAGATGTTGAAAAAGGGAGCACTGGTAGGTATTCTGCAGTTGGTTTCCGTAATTCCCGGAATTTCCAGATGTTCCTTGACGGTAATGGGAGGTTTATTTGCGGGATTTCGTCGGGACTTTACCGTGAAATACGCTTTTTTAGCTGCAATTCCGGTACTTACCGTTAAAATTCTGATGCAAACTGCGACCGTGATGCAAGACGGGCTTGCAATCAACTGGCTTGCATATTTGTTAGGAATGGTTGCTGCTTTTATCAGCAGTCTGTTTTTTATTTCTCTGATGCGTAAAGCCGTTCGTAAAAATCAGTGTAAACGGTTTGGTATCTATTGCCTGCTTCTGGGCTTATTTGTTATGATGATACAACTTCGAGGATAGAAAGGATTATGTCTTATGGCAACTAAGAAAAGAAAGACATCTAAATCTGCAAAACGGAGTTCCCGTGTTGCAGTCAAAAAGAAATCCAAAGGGATGCGTTTAGACCCCAGGGTTTCCTTTATGATTAAAATTATTGGCGGTATCGCATTGCTGTTGTATATGTTTTTAAGTGTGTATTCCGATGCAGCAGGCGGACTTGGCTACATTCTCAAGTGGCTGCTTTGTGCTTTATTCGGCGCGGGAGTTAACTATATGCCGATCATCACGGTGTATCTTGTGATTATGAGTTTGATTCATCAGAAAACGGGGGATTGTCGCGGAAAAATTATCACCGCTTTTGTGATGATGCCCGTTGTGGCAATGAGTGTTCACGTTATTCGTAATTTAAGCGTTGCAAGTTTGTCGTTGGATGCTTGGAATGTCATTGTTGGGGAAGCGCAACAGGAATTAAACGGCGGTTTGTTCGGCTCTTATTTAGGCACTGCAGTGAGCAGTCTGTTAGGTGGGGCAGATGTGGTTTTTGTTGTACTTGTGATGCTGTTCTGCCTGTTTATCATGTTTAATGAAATTGTGGGCGCCACGTTCGGAACGATTGCATCCTGGTTTCAAAAAACATTCCGCCAGAAAAAAACTTCCAAAGTATTTCGCGTACCCGGTGTGCAGGCGGATAAGGTTCGTTCCGATGAAGTGATTCGGGAAGAGATCAAAAAGAACACATTGGATGTTCCGATTGCTATGGATATTCCTGAAACTGCGGATGTGATTATTGAAAAATTTGCAACCGCTGAGGATGAACATAAGAATCCTGAAATCATGCCTGAAACAGCATCTTTGTCGGATGCAAATAAAAAACCTGCTCTTACAAACCAAGAAATTGCAACGGTTGCTCAGGAATTAAATGAAGCAAAAGAGCAAGAAACGAAAGAATACATTTATCCGTCTTTGGATTTTCTGAATAAAGGGGTAAACCGCCCCACAGGGTTATCCAAGGAAGAATTGAACGAAAATGCCATTCGGTTGATTACCACTTTGCGAGAATTCGGCGTGGAAGCGGAAGTAGTCAGCGTTCAGGAAGGACCTTCTGTTACCCGATATGAAATCCGTCCTCAGGTA
>JAFYVF010000060.1 GCA_017549265.1 Clostridia bacterium | reverse complement strand
TCGGGTTCGTGAGGCTGTGCAGTCAAAGGGTCACGGAAAAAGAGAACCAAGTCAATTTCGTTGTATGCAATTCTTGCACCGATTTGCTGGTCGCCACCCTGGGGACCTGATAAAAACCGATGGACCTGAAGCCCGGTTGCATCTGCAACCAGACCGCCGGTGGTACCGGTGGCAAACAAATTGTGTTTTTGCAGAATAAATTTATATGCAATGGCGAACTGCACCATCAGTTCTTTCTTTTGGTCGTGTGCAATTAATGCAATATTCATGGTTGAACCCTCCATTTCCCTGTTTGTGACGGAATGTGTTGGAATGAATGATTAACGTAATTTGACGGGAATTTGCTCTCCCGTTAAGCGTTTTGCAGAGTTTTTAATTTCTCTGACACATTTTTTCAAAGGATCGTCTAAAATCAGTTTTCCCTGATTCTGGAACGATACCATACTGTTTTCATATCGCCAGATTCCCAGCAAAGGAGTCCCCAAACGATTTAGGATTTCGTCCACATTGGGCATCATTTTTCTTCTGACCAATCTGGGCGCAAATTTATTGATAATTACATAATTTTCGTTAATATTTGCAGCGGTTGCCGCTTGCAGAACACGGTCTGCATCGCGCATGGATGCAAAATCAGGCGTCACCACCGTGATGGTAATGTCTGCCGCGGAAATCGCATTTTTAAAGCCTGCTTCAATGCCTGCGGGAGCGTCTAATATCACATAGTCAAATTCTCCGGCCGCATTCCCTACCATCCAGCGGAATTTTTCTTCTTCCAAATCTTCTTTTTCAATGGTCTGAGAAGCAGGCAAAAAGTACAATTCACCGTAATTTTCAAAATGGTAGCAGGCATCTTTCAAGGGGACTTTCCCTTCGTACACGTCGGTTACATCGTACACAATTACACTTTGCACACCGAACACAATGTCTAAATTCCGAAGACCGATATCCGTGTCAATAATCAGCACTTTTTTCCCAAGCTGTGCCAATGCTGCCGATAAATTTGCGGCAACGGTGGTTTTTCCAACGCCGCCTTTTCCGGATGCAATTGCAATAATTTTCCCCATCGGATATCTGCCTCCTTTCTGTTTCAAACGACCTTCTGCTTATTATATCACACTTTTTCTAAAAAGTCAAATCTGTTTTGCAATAAATTTATTTTTATTCATTTTTTATTGGTTTTTTGTATTTTTATGCTTCTTGTTTCGGGAGATTTTTGCTAAAAGAAGAAGCAAAAGAATTGCGGTGGCAACGCCCACGGTATCTAAGATCATATCAGAGATAAGCATGGCTCTGCCGCCGCCCGTGTAGTGCTGGATATGTTCATCCGCTACGGCAACCACAGCGCCGTACAAAAGGGCAGGATACCATCTGCCAAACCAGTGTTTGCTTGCTTGATAAGAAAGAATTCCCAACAGGAAAAATTCTCCGAAATGGGCAGCTTTGCGAATCAAAAAATGAGCAAAATAGGTGGGAATGGAAAGCCCCGTCAACCAATAAAACCAGTCTAACAGACGTTGCAATAAACCGCCGGAAAGGCTTGCCGATGCTTCGGCAGGTTGGAGGGAAAAGGAAAAAATCACGGCTGTCCAAAGGAGGGCAAGCGCCGTGAAAAGTGACGCTTTTTTCCAAGATTTCATATGAAAATCCTTCTTTTTATTCGTATGCCGCACGGGCACCGCCAATCAGTTTCGGGCGTGTGTAGGCACAAAGCACATTCGCCTGCCCGATGGTGCTATTTTCTAATCTTAATGGCACAGCAACCGTTTTTAAGTGCATGCCGATAAGGGTTCCGCCAATATCAATACCAAGGTCTGCTCGGATTTGCTCCACCACCACAGGTTCCGAAAAATTTTTGTAACAAGCGGTGGCAAAAGAACCGCCTGCCTTGGGTTTGGGTACAACCCAGACAGATTCGTAACCAAAAACTTCCGCCGTTTTTTTCTCCATCACAAGGGCACGATTTAAATGCTCGCAACACTGAGCTGCCAGCTGAATTTTTTTCTCCTGCAACACCGGGTAAATTCCCGAAAACAGGACTTCTGCCGCTTCGTAAGCAGAGTGAGTGCCAATGGTTTCTCCCAAAATTTCTGAGGTGGAGCAACCAATGACCAAAAGAGAACCTTCTTTGGCGCCGGCTTTTTCTAAAAATTCTTCAAGTAGTGCTTTTGCCTGTGTTTTGATGGATTCGTACATAGTTATTCTCCGTTTTTTTGATTTATTGGAGCACCGTTTTTTGGAAAAAACGGTTTTTCTCTAAACCTTTAAACAGGGGCACACCAATGACGGTTACTACCCCGATTTCGCCTAATGCCGCAGTTAGAAAACTGAACCAGAAGGGCATTCCCAACAGAGCAAGTTCCCAGGCGATAAACACCATGGAAAGAGCCGGCATCAAGGATGCTGCCCAGATGTTTTTAACGTAACGCATGCCCACCACAGTAAAGACGGTGGATGCCACCCCGAACACAATGTCTAGCGGTAAGGGACTGAACAGGTTGCTGATAAAACAGCCTAAAATCAAGGCATAACAGTAATCCTTTTTGAAAAAGCAGAGCAGGGTAAGCACCTCAGAGATGCGAAACTGCACCGCTCCGTAGGAAAGCGGAGCAAGGGTTACGGTTAATGCCACGTACAGGGCAGCGCAAACAGCAATGCGCAAAAATGCGGACAAATTGGATTTTTTCATCATAAATTCTCCCTTGTTTTTTAATAGAGGAAATTCCTCTGAAGATGGTTAGCAAGAGCAACATCTTTCTAAGAAAAAGTATAGCACACAGGCAAATTTTTGTCAATTCATTTTCTTTGAATTTTTTTAAAAAAGAAAGAGGAGAACGTTAGGATTCTCCCCGATTGGCATATTTTTGCTTGGTGGCAAGACCGCCTCTGATGTGGCGTTCTGCCTTGTTCAGATTCAGAATTTCACGCACTTTGTCATATCGGTCAGGGTCTAAATACCGAAGGCGAACCGCCACGTCTTTATGTACTGTGGATTTGGAAATTCCGAAGATCTTTGCGGTTTTTCGCACCGTGGAGCGATGTTCGATGATGTAATCCGCAAAGAGAATTGCCCGTTTTTCGATATCGTAGAAAACGTCCAAAAAAATCACCTCAAAACATATAGTTTGTATATCTATATGCAAAGGTTGGGGGAAATAGAAATGAAAAACAAATGAAAATGAGTGGCATTTACAAAAACACCACTCATTTATACTTGTTTTTTATGAAATTTTTATTTGGCAGGAAAACTTACCCACTGTTGCCTGACATATTTTCCATTGTAATAAAATTCATTTAATAGTTTGCTTGATAGTGAATTGTCGCTTTGGTATTGGAATCATTAGAAATTGCTTCCCATTCTTCTTCCGAGCCGGTGTAATAAATATCTGTCAGACTGTAGCAATTCGCAAATACATTCCAGCCAATGTTTGTAACACTGTTGGGTATTGTGATATTTGTCAGACTGTCGCAATGACGAAACGCCTCACCCCCAATGCTTGTGACACTATCGGGGATTATGATGCTTGTCAGACTGTCGCAACCGGAAAATGCATGCATACCAATGTATGTAACGCTATCAGGGATTGTGATGTTTGTAAGGTTGCTGCACTGAGAAAATGTGGAATCACCAATTTTTGTGATCCCATCGGGAATTATGATGCTTGTGAGACTTTTACAATCACTAAACGCCATATCTGCAATCGTGATGGTTTCAGTTTTTATATGAATTCCGTCAGCATCCGGATTCATCTCTATCAGATGGTTTCCAATGTATAAAATACCATTTTCCCAGTTTGAGGTATCATTGTAATATGCCGTGTCAAAGAATGCAAAAGAGCCAATGCTTGTAACACTATCGGGGAGTGCGATGTCTGCAAGGTTTGTGCAACCGGAAAACGCTAATCTGTCGATGTTGGTGACCCCATCGGGAATTGTAATGCTTGTAAGACTGATGCAATCCCCAAACGCATTCCAGCCAATGCTTGTAACACTATCGGGTATCGCAATGTTTGTAAGATTGTCGCAATCAGCAAACATGGATTTACCAATGCTTGTGACCCCATCGGGAATTGTAATGCTTGTCAGGCTGGTGCAACCTTCAAACGTCCATTCGCCAATGCTTGCAACACTATCGGGAATTGTGATGTTTACCAGACTGTCGCAATGACGAAACGCCCCACTATCAATGCTTATGACTCCATCCGGAATTGTGATGCTTGTCAGATTGTTGCAATAAGAAAACGCATCTTCACCAATGCTTGTGACGCCAGCGGGGATTGTAACGCTTGTCAGATTGCGAGAAAGGTGAAATGCCGAATCAGCAATGGTGATTGTTCCGCTTTTTATATGATATTTTTCGCTAATACCCGGTTTGGTATCTATCAGATGGTTTCCAATGTATAAAACATCATTTTCCCAGTTTGAAGTGTCCCAATCGTATGCTGTAGCAGAAAACGCCCGTTCACCAATGCTTGTGACACTATCAGATAATGTGATGTCTGTAAGGTCTGTACAACCATTAAACGCCAATTTACCAATGCTTCTGACACCATCGGGAATTGCAATGCTTGTGAGACTGTCGCAATCCTGAAATGCCCACGCACCAATGGTTGTAACACTTTCGGGTATCGAGACGCTTATCAGACTGTCACAATCTTTAAACACCTCACTACCAATGCTTGTTACACCTTTTTCTATCACAATCTCTATGATATCTGATTTGATAGAATACCATGGTATATCTGATTCCAAAGTCCAGCTCTTCATATCTCCTTGACCGCTGATGGTCAGTACACCTTTACTATCTAAAGTCCATGCGAGATTAGTTCCGCAAGCACCGCTTGCTGTTATGGATGGTTTTGTTGTACAGGAAGCAAATTGTAGTGTACACACAACGACCAATATAAGCAAAAAAATTTTCTTCATTTTGTGATACCTTCCTTCTTCGTTGTTTTCACCTATCCACATTTTTTATATTATTTCACTATTATATCACGAAACCCAAATATTTGCAACAAAAAAATACTGAATAAAACAAATTGTTCAGCTTTCTAGCATTTTTATCGATGCATCGGGAAATACCGATTCAACCTACACAAATATTTGTGACTGTACGTGCTGCAGACCTGAAATTTTTGAAAAACGTTCAAAAAAATCACCTCTCAGATTTGTATCAGTTATTTAGGTTGATACAGTATATGAGAGGTGTTTTGGTTTTATTCTTTTGTTTCTTTGTTGAGCGGAAAACGGATGATGACACGGGTATATTTCCCTTTTTCGCTTTCAAATCGGACGGAACTTTCTTCTCCGAAGACCAATTTCATTCGTTTTTGAGAGTTGGAAATGCCGATGTGCTTTTTATCCTGGGTTCCTTCATTTAAAAGCGTCAGTTTTTCCGGTGTGATGCCGTAGCCGTTATCGTAAATTTCCGAAATTACAAATCTATCTTCTTTTCGCATGGAAATTTTGATTTCGCAATCGTCTTTTGCGCCAGAAAGTCCGTGCACCACAGAGTTTTCCACAAAGGTATGGAAGAACTGAGGCGGTATGAGCAAGTTTAAAAGCTCAGGTTGAATGTCGGTGGTTAAAGGATATTTTTTCTCGTGAGAAAGCTCGTTGATATACAGGTATTTACGAATGGTGTCAATTTCATCGGAAACAGGGATAAATTTGCGGTCTTTCTTTAAAATTTCCCGATAGTAAAGTGCCATATTATCTACCAGACTTAAGATTTTTTCATTTTTGATGCGATAAGCATCTAAACGGATGGCAGATAGGGAATTATACAGCATATGGGGGTCTAACTGCATAGAAAGACGCTCCATTTCCAGATGCTTGTTTTCCAATTCCGAATTCTTGATTGCATCGTGATATGCCTTCAAATCACTTGCCAATTTGTGCAGGGTTTCTTTGATGGTATTCAGTTCATGCAAATCGTATTCCGTGCGGAAAAATTCGCTGTCATAAAGCAGGTCTTCTCCGTCTAATTGCTCCATAAACTGCTGGATTTCACGAAGGGCACTGCGAGCGGTGTTTCTGGAAAGGAAAATAATCAGAACAGAAAGCACCACCAAAATGAGAATTCCCACAGTCACCACCTGAAAGCAACTTTGGTTTAATTCTGCTTTTGGGATCGTCATGACGCAGGAAAGACTTTTGTTGATGGAGGAAGAAAGATAATGTTGCGTGTCTTGCAGTTTTTCATTAGAAAAAAATACAATTTCCGTGGGGTAATCAAAGGATTCTGAGCTTTGAAGGCGAATCTGATAGCACAGAATATTCCCAGGGTTTGACGGCATATTCCGATACATGGTCACTTCTGTGATATACTCATTGAGCTTTCTGATATTTTCATCAAAAATAATGTTTGTTTTTTCAGTTTGGAACCGTTGTTGAATCGTCGTGTAATTGGGCAGATTGGAGATATGCGAAAAGCAATAGGATTCAAAAATCGCTTCGTTGGAAGTATATATCATCGGCATGCTCTGACCGGCAGCGGAGGAGGCGAGAATTTCCTTGGAATAGGTCAGCATTTCAATCATTTCAGAGGTAGTGTATTCTTCTTTGTTCAGTGCCTTGTTCAAATATGCAGACCGCACAATATGGTCTGAGTGAAACACGGCTTGATGCAGGGATTTTTCCAAACTGTCGGTATACAGATTCAGTTCGTTTTGTTTTTCAAAAAGTTCGGTTTGATAGGTATAATAGGATACTGAAACCAAAGCATAAATCCATACCAGCAACACAAAAAAACCGATAACGCGGATGTTACCGTATAAAATTTGTTCCAGTAAACTTTTGCGTATCGGTTTTTTCATAAATTTTTACCTCAGTTTTCGGGCGTTTGTTGATTTGCCTGCTGGTATTCTCTGGGGGTAATCCCGTTATATTTTGCAAACACGGTTTTAAAGTAATCGTAATCACTGTAACCCACCTTGTAAGCAATCTGAGTCAGGTTCATTTTGCTGGTGGACAAAAGCTTTTTGGCTTCTTCCATACGAACGGAAAGCAGGTAGTCGTAAATGGTGATGCCAAGCTCTTTTTTGAACACATTTCGTAAATGAGAATAACTCACAAACAGCTGGGATGCAATCTCCTCAATGGAAGAAATGGTGGAGAAATTTTTGTGAATATAATTGATGGTTTTCTGCACCAGTGCAAATTGGGATTTTCCTTTGTAATTTTTCAGATATTCCCCGGTTAATGTGAGGATATTTCTGAGCCAGATAAGAAAGTGCTCCGGGTCGGAAAAACGGTTGATTTTATGGTAAGAAAGGTCGGTTCTTCCCACAATTTGGGCAATATCAATTCCGTTTTTGAGTAACACAGACTGGATGGATGAAACCGTGGATAAATACAGTTCTTTCAGCAAGGTTTCATCATATTCAGGCTCGGAGAAATTGAAGCTTCTGATGAACTGGCTGATTTCTCCGGGGGTTACGTCTGCTCTTACCAGATTGGCAACAGTTTCATTATAGGTAATAAAGTTGAACGAAACATTTTTTACCGAAATATCAGAGTATGCAATATAATCGGAGCGAATCAGTTCCAGATTGGTTTTTAAAGCAGAATCTGCCTGTTTTTCTAAGGATTTCAGCTCAAACAGATTGCCACCCGTATCGGAAGCACCGGCTTTTACGGTGACGGCATAACGGTCAAATAAATCTTTAATTTTATTACACATCACGCTGCGGATGGTATCCTGAAAATTGCCGTTTGTTTCACTCATAAAGAGCACAAGAATTCCGTCGGTATCGCTTGGCAGAGTTACCGCAGTGATACCGCGGGCGTTGGCTTCCGGAAAGTCTTTCAAATCCCGATAGGTAGCAAAAATATCGCCTTCGGTTTCCAGAAATTTCGCTTTTACTAAAATGAAATGCTTAAAATTATGCATTAAAAGAGTGGGAGCTGCCTCATACAGGTGAGAGGCTTCCACCGTGTCAGCACAAAGAAGACGGAAGACATAGTTTTCCCGTCCTAATTGCAGACTGTTGGCAGTTTCAGTGGTTTTTGCTGCTCGTTTAATCGCCTTTTTGATTGCGTTTTTCAATTCTTCCGGAATAATGGGTTTCATCAGATAAGCCAACACTTCGTTATCGATGGCTCGCCTGAAATACTCCACATCGTCATAACAGCTGATATAGATAAATTGAGCGTCAATTCCCATATCGCGGATTTTTCGTGTCAGTTCCATACCGTCAAGTTCGGGCATGGAGATATCGGTAATCACCACGTCAGGCTTGAATTCTTTGCAGATTTCAAGCGCTTCGTATCCGCTTTGAGAAATTTTAATGCCGCTGATATTAAATTCTTCCGGCTCAATATAACTGAGCAGACTTTGCAGGTGGACGTAATTATCGTCCACCAGTAATATTTTATACATACAGATACCTCGCGCCGCTCTTTGATTGCAGGTCGGCCTGAAGGGTCGGCAGCGGTTTTCCTAATAAATTTAGATGAGATTTTTCAATTCCTGATTGATTCTTTCGCGGTAGTGAAGAATGTAATCACCAAAGTAGGGGAAACTGTTGAAGGTGATTTCCTGGCCTGCGATTTCTTCAATTAAGTTCACTACAAATTCTTTGCCTTTGTAGCTTGCTAAAAGATGCATTGCAGTGTAGTCCTGAATACCGTCTTTAAACACTTTTAAACGGATACTTTCCACCACTTCATCACCGTAGGGATACACGCTGAAAGCGTCCCCTGCGGGGAAAGCAGCACCGGAATCTACGGTTTCAAAGGGATTGATGATTCCTTTGGACAGGATAGAGTAGAAATAGTTGTAGCCCCAATGCAAGAACCCAACACAGTCAAACTTAAACATTTGTGTTCCCATAATTCTGTTTCTGGGAGAGGGCTGGGATAAGAAACGGTTGGACACGTCTTTTGCCTGGGAAGAACAATAGTAAACCCAACGGTTTTTAATATCTTCTTTTAAGAACTTTTCAATGTGGTCGCTGGCAGGAACAGGGGTGTTTACCAGGCCTTCTTTATAAAAATCGATGTCAGAAAGAGCATCCAGCATTTTGAATCCTTCGGTATAAGGAGCGATCAGCTCTTTTGCATATTTATACGTTTCTAAGTGACCTAAACTTAAGAAGGGCTCGTCAGACACGTGGAAATACACTTTATCCTGCACGCCTTTTGCCTTTAAGAACGCAATCAGTTCAGGCATCATTGCATCGATGAATTCTTTGTATTCAGGCGTTTTCGCTTCCATATGCCAGCCAAAACGTTTTTCTTCCTTGCCGTCTGCAATCACCACGATTTTTGGGGTATGCACAGCCCCCCACTGGGTAAACAGATGACTCATTTCAAAATACTGAACGCCATTTTTTAAGCAGATATCAATCCACTTGTCCAGCTTGTCAAATTTAAAAGAATATTTGCCGTTATCACAGAAACAGTCTACCAATTGAACGGTTTTTCGTTCTGCTAAGTATGCAGTGTCAAGGGGAGGAGTGAAGAGGGGAGTTAAGAGCATGTTGATGCCGTTATCTACCGCCACACGGATATATTTTTCAATCATTTCCCAATGTTTGTCGGAAAAAATTTCGCAGCCATGCAAATCAGCGATACAGTCGCAGTGGAACCACTGGGTGAAAATCATTTCCTGCTTGGGAAGTTTCATATCGATTACTTCCAGATAGAATGTGGAGGAAGTTTTGTAATCATCGTCAGGATCGGTGCCTTCAAACACAATTTCAATGGGATACACGCCGGGTTTGCAATCTTCCGGAACACGCACGCTTACCCACACGGCGTTCCATTTATGGCAAACTGCATAGATGGGATTCTGTTCGTCAATAGGCATCAACGGATCGGGATACATTCCGGAAGACAGGGAATAGTAACCTGCATCATTTTTCGGAGGGAATGCCGCCAGTTCCACAGGCACATTTCTTACTTTTCTTACGGTAACGTAGGGATCCAGCTCAGATTGGACACTGATTTTCATGTCGCTTCTTCCTGCCCACCAATCTAATTTGAACACTTTGGTAAATGCAATCTGGTAGGAGTATTCCTCTCCTTTCAGAGCAGAACCTGTACGAATGGCGTCGTGAGTGGGTTCTTTGTCAAAAAACACTTTTTCCAGCGAGGAAACCTGTTTTAATTTCAGTTCATAATTTGCCATGTTTTTTCGTCCTTTCGGCTTTTTTATTATCAAAACAACCTGTCCTGTTTCACAGACAATATTATCTCAGCATTAGTATAATTTATCTTGCGACATTTGTAAACCTAAAATTCGCTTTTTCAATACCCCTAAAATCTGCTTTTAAAATTCGAAAATTTGCTTTTGCGTTTTCTGCCCAAAAAAAGAAAGGGGTGAAAACAATTTTTAACGAAAAAAATTACCAATAAATTACAAAAAAGCGAAAATTGAGGAATGTGCACCCTAAAATTTGCCAAAAATCCATCATACAATTGAAAAAAAGCATATTTTAGAATACAAAAAAAGCAGATTATGGGTTCACAAAATTGCTTTTTTTTTGTATAATATAGACAAAATAAGATAGTTGGGTTCGACCAAAAACTACAATTTATGAACGAACCGATTCCCAAGCGGTGTTTTCAGTGATGCAAGCACTTCGGGCAGGACAACGTCTGACTCTTATAAAAAGGGCGGATTTTGTCCGTTTTGTCGTCTGTCTGAAATGCTTTTGGGGGTAGGCGGTTCGCAAATTGAGAGGCGGAAGGGCCCGCGTGTTCCAAACGCAAAAAATCATTAAAGTAAGGTGGAATGAGAGAAAAATGAAAAAAGTAATGGAACAGAAAAAGGAACAGGTTTTAGAAACAGCAATTGTTCCTGATGAAGCACTGGCAAACATTCCTGCCGATCAGGAAACGGAGATTGTGGTGCCGAAGAAACCGAAGAAAAGTTTTCTTTTCAACATCCGTAAGTACGGTGGGGCATACTTAATGATTCTGCCGGCGATTGTTATCGTAGTCCTGTTTGCTTATATGCCGATGTATGGTATTATCATGGCATTCAAAAACTTCGATGCAAGACTTGGTATTATGGGTAGCCCTTGGGCAGGAAACTACGGTTTCGAGCACTTTATCAATATCTTTGAAGACCCAAACCTTTTCAAAGCCGTGAAGAATACCGTGGTATTTGGTTTGATCATCTTATTCGGTGGTTATCCGTTCCCGATTATTTTGGCTTTGATGTTCAACGAAATCAGAAGCAAGTGGTTTAAGAAGACTGCGCAGACTATTGCATACTTCCCCCATTTCTTATCTTGGGTTTCTGTAATCGGTTTGTTACATACCTTCTTCTCTGTTGAAGGTCCTTTAAACACTTTGATGGGTGAGTACCTTGTGGAAAACTGGGTTCCCGTCAACCCCTTAATCGAAAGCAAAAGCTTCTTGTCGGTTATGTTCCTGTCGCACTTGTGGAAGAGTGTTGGTTACTCTTCCGTTGTATTCTTAGCTGCGGTTACCGGTGTTGACCCGGGTCTTTACGAAGCAGCAAGTATTGACGGTTGCGGCAAGTGGAAACAAGCATGGCATATCACACTCCCGAGCATTAAGCCTACCATGGTAATTATTTTGGTTATGTCCTTAGGTGGTTTGTTTAACACAAACTTCGAACAGGTAATTGGTTTGCACAATCCTTATAACAGAGATGAAAACCAAGTAATTAGTACCATTGTATACTACAGAGGTATTAAAGGTGGAGAATATTCCGCATCCACTGCATTCGGTTTGTTCCAGGGTGGCGTTAGCTTCTTGTTAGTTACCACTGCGAACTGGATTTCCAAGAAAATCACCGAACAAAGTATCTGGTAAGAAGGAGAGTCAGACATGAAAAGAAGTTTAGGAGAAAAAACGTTCAGCGTTGTAAATGCCATTATTATTGTGCTGATCTGTGTTGTTTCCATCTATCCGTACTTAAATCAGCTTGCGATTTCTTTTAATGACGGTATTGATGCGAGAGCAGGCGGTATCACCCTTTTCCCCAGAAAGTTCACTTGGGAAAACTATAAGTTGCTTTTCAAAGATCCTGCGCTTGCAAGAGCGGCAAATGTTTCTGTTGGTAGGGTTTTGGCTTCCACCACTTTATCTCTGCTGGTAACTTATGCTGCTGCATACGGCTTAACCAGAAAGGGTCTGCCTTACAGAAAAGCAATCACCTTGTTCTTAATGTTCCCCGGTTATATTTCTGCCGGTACCATCCCCCACTACATCAACATGAAAAACCTGGGGTTGTTAAATAACTTCTGGGTATATGTAATTCCCGGGTTGTTCGCATTCTATAATATGATTGTTATCCGTTCCTATCTGCAAGAGCTTCCGCCGGAAATGGAAGAGAGTGCGAAGATAGACGGTGCAAATGACTTGATTATTATGCTTCGCATTATCTTCCCCATGACCTTACCCGTTGTTGCCTGCGTAGCTCTGTGGATTGCTGTTGGTGCGTGGAACGACTGGACTACTACTATGATTTACTTTACTGACCGTGATTGGGATACTTTGCAATATCGTATGAGAATTATGATTGAGGAAGCAGCAAACACACAGAAGAGCATGGAAAGTGCTATGAATGGTGGCGAGGTTCAGGCTCAGTCCCAGGTTACCGGTGCATCTGTTCAGGCAGCAACCTTAGTTTTCACCACCGTGCCGATTCTGATGCTGTATCCCTTCCTGCAGAAATACTTTATCAAAGGTATTAACATTGGTGCAGTAAAAGGTTAATCAAAAAAGCAAAATTGCCTATACTATTATATATATATATTATATAGGCGAAATTCCCCATTTATCTTGTAAAAATAAAATACATATAAAAAGGAGAAAACATTATGAAAACAATGAAACGAATCCTCGCGTTGCTAATGGTAGCAACTATGGCTCTTTCTTTGGCTGCTTGTGGCAAGAAGGCTGAAAGAGCTGACGTTCCGATCGAATTTGACGAAAACGGAAACTACATCGTTCCTTCCGTTGTTCTGGAACTTACCGGTTGGAACACTCAGGGAACCAACTTTATCATGGGTCCCGACTACGGTTACAAAGATGTAACCGCTGATTGGTTAGAATCAAAAACCAATGTTGTTTACAAAAACATCTATGGTAATGACAACGGTTCCTGGGATGCTAAATTAGACATGCTGGTAACCGGCGGCGATTTACCTGACCTGGTATTCTGTGGTGCTTTCCAGGGTCCCGCTCACTTCAACAAATTAGACCAGTATGACGTTCTGTATCATTTAGATCCTGAAGTGATTCAGAAAGTTGCTCCTAACCTGTGGGCAAGAACTCCTGCAGAATGTTGGGATGCATTCACCGTTACCAAAGATGGTGAAACCTACATTACCGGTATTCCTTACTCCATCGATATCAGATACGATGAACCCTTCACCGGTAAAATGACTATGAACGACGAAGAATTTACCGCTCCTGACTTCGTACCTTACACCGAAGATGAAATCAAATACATCAGAGAAACTCAGAAAAAATACGAAACTGACGTTACCTTCTTATCTACTCAGTGCTTATACGTTCGTGACGATATTCTGCAGGATTTCTTCCCCAATGCAGCAAGCTACGATGAACTGGTAGAACGCTTAAATGAAAAACAGGCTCCTTTAAGTGATGAAATGATGGAAGGTATCAACATTACTTCTACCGAACAGCTGGTAAAATTCATGTATGACATTCAGAAAGCCGGCTACAAAACTGACGACGGCAAAACTGTGTATGCATTCGGTTACAGCGGCGCTGACAACTGGTTAGCATTATCTCAGTTCGGTTCTGAACTGATGGGTTACAAAAACCACAACTATTCCGGTACCATCAACTGGAAAGAAGAAAAATACGAATTATTCCTGTTATCTGACATTGTAAAAGAAGCAGCAAGAATTCAGAACCAGATGATCAATGACGGCGTTATCGAAAAAGAATCTTTAGCACAGTCTACCGGTGCTTATGAAGAAAAAGTATTAGCAGGCCGTTACGCAATTGCAGCAATCAACTACTTTGATGCTGTTGGCAACGTAAACGATCAGTTGGAAGCATCCGGTGCAACCTTCAAATATCGTCCTCTGATTATGAACATTCCCAATGACGAAAGATATCCTGCATTCTATGAACCCACCATGTGGATGAGCTCTCTGGCAATCACCACTAACATGAAAGAATGTCATGTATATCAGCTCTTAAACTGGATTGACCAGCAGTACACCACTGAATGGGAAGAAATCGCAGCTTGGGGTACCGAAGCAGACGATTTATTCGTAGATACTTATGAAGAAGTTACCGACGAAGAAGGTAACACTACCGAAGTATTTGTAGAAAGAAAATTCAAAGATGACAGATACAATAAATACTTCATCGAAGACGATGCTAATGCATTAGGTGATGATGAAACTCTTGGTTTAGGTGAAACCTCCGGTTCTGCGTTCCCCATTTACCCCTTAAAAGTAACCAAATGGAGCCCTGTTATCCTGAATAAATGCGTAATCTACGGCGAATCCGGTGACGGTGGTTTCAGATTCACTCCCGATAGTAAACATGTTCAAAACGTAAAAGAATTCCCCTTAACTCAGATCTGGTCTTCTATCTATGCGGATATTCCGGAAGTGGTTGAATACTGGTCTAAGAGAGAAACTTGGGAAAATGCAGTTCTGTCTGCTTTAGCAGCAGCTCCCGGCGAATTCGAAGCGAAATGGGCTGAACTGGAAAGAACTATGAACGGAATCATCGATGTTAAAGCATTCGAAGAAAAATGTACCGAAGCAGTAATTGATGATATCAAAGCATTAAAAGAAAAAGAAGCAGCTGCAACTGAAGCTTAATTTAAGACAACATTCAGTTATACCATAGAAAATATGAGGAAGAATTTATGAAATTATTAAAGAAATCTTTTTGCCTGCTTTTGACATTGATGATGCTTTTCGGCATGTCCATCATTGCAGAAGCAGAAGAGGCAACTCCCTTTAAACAGCATAATCTTCCGGGCACAATTAATTTTGCAGATTTCGACTTGGGTGGCCCCGGCGTGGGTCACTCAAGAATGAATGGCCAGCCGGAAGCATGGGCGGAAAAATACCGTGACGATGCAACCTTAAACTTTTATACCAGCCCGGTTCTCCATATGGGTTCTATGCCTCCCATGTGGTATCAGTACACCGTAAATGTTACCAAATCAGGTACTTACGATGTATATGCAAGCGCAGCAGCGATGTATGGCCCCAACTTCGTTATCAGTGTTGATGGCGTTGTTATGGGAGAAGGTTCTATTGCAGCTAGTGGCAACTGGACCAACTTCTGGAGCAACAAAGTTGCTACAATTGACTTAACTGCAGGTAAACACGTGATCACTGTGGAACATAAAGGCGCAGGTGCAAACATTTACGAATTAAGATTCGAGTATATGGGTGAAAAGAGCAAAATTGACTTAGCACCTACCAACGGCGCATATCGTTTCCACTATCTGCCCACCAGAATTCAGGCAGAAGATTATGACGTAGATAATTTCTACAGCTTAGATGGTGAAAATACCAGCGGCGAATACAGAAAAGACGATGCTATGGACACCGCAACCGACGAGTATGATGAAATGCATACCGACGGATATTGGGAAACCTTCGAAAGAACTACCTTGAACTTAAGACCCAATGAATTTGTTACCTACACTGTGAACGTTGAAAATGCAGGTGCATATTCCTTACAGTTCAATGCAACCAAAAACAGTACTGTAACTGCATACTTAAATGACGTTGAATTAGGTGTTGCCGACTTTACTGCAACCGCCTTCCGCGACACTTATGAATCTGCAACAGTTTGGTTGGACAAAGGTGAGTACAAACTGAAACTGGTTTGTCCTGAAAAGAGTGCAACCATCGACTACATCGATTTCGTTGAAACCGATAAAGAAAGCTACACTTTAGAAGATTTAAAACAGCCTATCGTTGAAGATGACGGTGCAGAAGAAAAACTTCTGGCAAATGTTTATAAAAACATTTATGTAGCTCCTAACGGAAGCGATGAAAATGACGGTTCCAAAGAAGCACCTTTTGCAACCTGGAACAGAGCAAACGAAGAAGTTGCAAAAATTGCTCCCGAAATGGACGGCGATATCGTAGTTCATTTTGCTGGTGGTAACTATCCTATCACCGAAAGAATGAACATTGATGAAAAAATCAGCGGTCGTAACGGCTATAAAGTTATTTATAAAGGTGACGATTTATTAAATCCCCCTGTATTCAATGGTGGTAAACAGATTACCGGCTGGGAAAAACAGGAAGATTCCCCCATCTGGGTTGCTGACGCAAGCCATCTGGGTACTGAATATGTAAGACACCTGTTTATTAACGAATTTCCTGCAGTGCAGGCAAGAAGCCGCTATCAGTATGCAATGAACAATCTGTATAAGATTGATGGCAGCAAATACAATTCCGATGGTTTCCAGATTTCTGTGACCAACTTCCCGAAAGAATTTACCAATCCGGAAGACGTTATGATTGTATGGCCTGTATTATGGACCACTCAGAGAACTCCCGTTGATTCCATCGTGAATGATGGTAAAATGGTGACCTTCACCATGCATCAGCCTGTGTGGGCAACTGCTACCACTTTAGTAGCTTCTCACTTACAGATTGACCCCTCCGACGTGTTCACCATCGAAAACGCTTTCGAATTATTGGATGAACCCGGCGAATTCTACTACAACAAAGTAACCAAAAAAATCTACTACTATCCCTATGATCAGGAAGATATGACCACTGCTGATGTTTGGGCAGGCACTACCGAAGGTTTGGTAACCATGAAAGGTAGCACCATGCAGAACAAGGTGGCAAATGTTGAGTGGAACAACTTAACCTTCAAATACGCTGCTTACAACAAAATTTCTGAAGAAGGTGTGGTTGAAAACCAGACCGACGAAATTATTGTTGCATCCACCATCGATGCAGTTTGGTATAAAGAGCTGATGAAAGAAGCAAGCGTTACCATTAACTTTGCTGAATACATCGACATTAAAAACTGTGAATTTGCTTGCTTAGGTGCAAACGGCTTAAACTTAGACAACGGTGTGCATTACACCAACGTTGAAGGCAACTTATTCCGCGATATTGCTTCCACCGCTTTAGTAGCAGGTGACCATAGCCATAAAATTGAATTGCCTGCCGGCGAAGAAAGATGTGACAACATCTATATTGCAAACAACGTATTCCGCCGTGCAGCGTATGAACAGTGTGGTTCTGCAGGTGTGGCAATTTACTACATTGCTGATACTATCTTTACCCACAACGACGTAAGAGACGTTCCTTACACCGGTGTATCTCTTGGTTGGGGTTGGGGTGTATGGAGACCTGAAGAAGTTCGTAACATCCATTTAACTCACAACTATGTTGAAAACGTAACCTCCAGAAACCATGACGGTGCGCACATCTATACCTTAGGTTGGATGAAAGATTCTACCATTGCTTATAACCATCTGGTAAAAGCTGGTGACTACCGTGGCGGTATTTACCTTGACCAGTGTTCTGCATACCTGACTCTGGAAGAAAACGTTATTCAGAGAGCTGAAAACCCGTTATTCGTTCGTGCAGGCGTTCAGATCAGACGTAACACCGCAATCAATAACTACATCGATAACCCCAACAGTGGTTTTACTGCTGAAAGAGGCGAAATTGACGGTGACCAGTTCTGGAATGAAGAAATCAATACCATCAAGGTATTGGATGGCAAATGGCCCGAAGGTGCTAAGAAGGTTATGGCAGAAGCAGGTCTGGAACCTCAGTACAGCCATCTGTTAAAAGAAGCAGAATATCCCGAATGGAGAGTATTCGCTTGGGACCGTTATGCAGACAATATGTATGATACCGGCGAAGTATTGGATACCAACCGTTGGGTATTAGCTGAAGAATATGATGATTTCAATGAAATCACTCACGCGAAACCTACCGTATATCCAGGCGGTCACTTAGGTGACACTCATCCCGGTGAATGGGTATCTTTCAATGTGGATGTAAAAGAAGAAGGCAACTACAAGCTGCTGATTCGTGCATCTGATGGTTGGACCGGCGGTGCTGAATGTACCCAGGGTATTTACATTGACGATGAAGTATTCGTTCAGGACTTCCCGATTACCCGTGGTTCCTGGGCATTATCCGAATACGAAGTTGGCACCGTTTACTTAACCAAAGGCAAACACACCCTCAAAGTTGAAGTTCGTGGTAACGACTCCATGGTTGGTGGCTTCAAACTGGATAGCGGTAAAGTTGTAAAAGACGACCCCAACTACGATGATGGTAAAATCATTGATCAGGCTACCTTGTTAGCACGTTATGAAGAAGGCTTCCAGGATATTGATGGTCACTGGGCATACTACACCATCCTGGATATGGTTGATGCAGGTTATGTAAAAGGATACAGCGAAAAAGCATTTGGTCCTAACGATGCGGTTACCTTACATCAGGCTTGTATGATTACCTTAAGAACCTTAAACAACACTTCCGACGATACCGATTGGAAAGCTCAGGCTGCAGAACTTGGTATGTTAACTTCTATCGACGAACCCGATGCGCTGGTTTCCAGAGAACGTTTTGCTGATATCGTGATGAAAGCATACAAAGCAAAACGCGGTAACTACACCATCGTGGTTGATAAAGGATACTGCAACGATGAAGCGGCTATCAGCAGCCAGTACAAAAACGCAGTATTCGGCGCAATTGAACTGGAATTGATTGAAGGTTACGAAGACGGCGCATTCCGTCCCGCAAACACCTTGACCAGAGCAGAAGCGACTACCGTTTTATATCGTTTCACTGCGAAATAATTATAGTTCAAAATTTTAAGGACTATCGTAAGAATGCATAGCTTCCTCGCCTTCGTTTTTTCGAGGACGAGGAAGCCTCGCAACAAATGTTTTACATCCTTTACGATGTTTCCCGCTATTTTTTGTAAAAAAATTTAAAATAAACAAAAAAAGAAAGGACATCAGACTTATGAAAAAACTCATTAGTATTTGCTTAGCCATCTGTATGTTACTCAGCATGGTAAGCATCACAAACGTTTTTGCAGCTCCCTCTTTTGCAGGTAGCTACAACAGTGCAGATGCCGCTTATAAAAACGGCTATGTTTCTACCGTAGGTAACGTGAAAGCAGCAATCCG
>JAFYVF010000059.1 GCA_017549265.1 Clostridia bacterium | reverse complement strand
GTGTATAAGCTGTGTTTTCCACAGGTGCTCCACAGTTCGGGCAAAAAACATTTCCGTTTTGAAATTCTGCTCCACATTTTTGACATGTTCTAAAATTCATATTTAGTTCTCCTTTGTATGAATATTTTATTTATTTTATTTTTTTTATTTTATCATAAAAAACAAATTTTGTCTATATGTTTTGAAAAAAATATAATAAATTGTCATAAAACGTACGATGCAATAAAAAAGAGTTGCGAATCTTTTCGGATTCGCAACTCTTTTTACTTATGCTATATTACAACTAAAATTGTATCTTAGCCCTTGATTGCAGCCTGAGCAGCAGCCAGTCTTGCAATCGGTACACGGAAGGGAGAACAAGAAACGTAGTCCAAACCGATTTTGTGGCAGAATTCAACGGAAACAGGGTCACCGCCGTGTTCACCACAGATACCGCAATGAATTTCAGGACGAGCTTTTTTACCTAAGGTAACAGCTAATTCCATTAACTGACCAACACCGGTCTGGTCCAGTTTAGCGAAGGGGTCGTTTTCAAAGATTTTTGCATCATAGTATGCATCTAAGAATTTACCAGCATCGTCACGGGAGAAACCGTAGGTCATCTGAGTTAAGTCGTTGGTACCGAAGCAGAAGAATTCAGCTTCAGTTGCGATAGCGTCTGCAGTTAAAGCAGCTCTGGGGATTTCAATCATGGTACCAACTTCGTATTTTAAGTCTGCGCCAGCAGCTGCAATTTCAGCATCAGCAGTAGCAACAACAGCAGATTTAACATATTTTAATTCTTTGATATCGCCAACTAAGGGAATCATGATTTCGGGAACGATGTTCCAATCCGGATGAGCTTTTTTCACATTGATAGCTGCACGGATAACAGCTTTGGTCTGCATTTTAGCAATTTCAGGATAGGTAACTGCTAAACGGCAACCTCTGTGACCCATCATGGGGTTGAATTCGTGTAAGGAAGCGATGATTGCTTTGATATCTTCCACGGTTTTGCCCTGAGCGTTTGCTAAAGCAGCAATGTCAGCTTCTTCGGTGGGAACGAACTCATGCAGCGGAGGATCTAAGAAACGGATACATACCGGATTTCCTTCCAGCGCTTCGTACAGAGCCTCGAAGTCTCCCTGCTGATAAGGCAGGATTTTTTCTAATGCAACTTCTCTAGCTTCAACGGTGTCAGCACAGATCATTTCTCTGAATGCAGCGATTCTGTCTGCTTCGAAGAACATATGCTCGGTACGGCACAGACCGATACCTTCAGCACCTAATTCAACAGCTTTTTTCGCATCAGCAGGAGTGTCAGCATTGGTTCTAACTTTTAAGGTTCTGAACTCGTCTGCCCATTCCATAATTCTGCCGAATTCGCCAGCGATTTCAGCGTCAACGGTGGGGATAATACCGTCGTAGATGTTACCAGTGGAACCGTCGATGGAGATTTCATCGCCTTCTACGAAAGTTTTGCCTGCTAAGGTGAACTTTTTGTTTTCTTCATCCATGTTGATGTCGCCACAACCGGATACACAGCAGGTACCCATACCACGAGCAACAACCGCTGCGTGAGAGGTCATACCGCCACGAACGGTTAAGATACCCTGGGATGCTTTCATACCGGTGATATCTTCAGGAGAAGTTTCTAAACGAACTAAGATAACTTTTTTGCCCTGGTTGTTCCAGTTTTCTGCATCTTCAGCAGTAAATACAACCTGACCGCAAGCAGCACCGGGAGAAGCACCTAAACCTCTGCCCATGGGAGTTGCAGCTTTTAATGCTTTTGCATCAAACTGGGGATGTAATAAGGTATCTAAGTTTCTGGGATCGATCATAGCAACAGCCTGTTTTTTGTCGATCATGCCTTCGTCTACTAAGTCACAAGCGATTTTTAAAGCAGCTTTTGCAGTTCTCTTACCATTTCTGGTCTGGAGCATATACAGTTTTTTGTTTTCAATGGTGAATTCCATATCCTGCATATCTCTGTAGTGATCTTCTAAGATTGCACAAACTTTGTTGAATTCAGCGAAAGCTTCGGGGAAGGTTTCTGCCATCTGAGCGATGGGCATAGGAGTACGAACGCCTGCAACAACGTCTTCACCCTGAGCGTTTACTAAAAATTCACCCATCAGACCTTTTTCGCCGGTAGCGGGGTCACGGGTAAATGCAACACCGGTACCACAGTCATCACCCATGTTACCGAATGCCATCATCTGTACGTTAACAGCGGTACCCCAGGAATAAGGAATATCGTTGTCACGTCTGTAAACGTTAGCACGGGGGTTATCCCAAGAACGGAATACAGCTTCTACTGCACCCATTAACTGTTCTTTAGGATCAGAGGGGAAATCTTTACCGATTTTGTTTTTGTATTCAGCTTTGAACTGACCTGCTAATTCTTTTAAGTCTTCAGCGGTTAATTCAACGTCCTGAGTAACGCCTTTCTTTTCTTTCATTTCGTCGATAAGTTCTTCAAAGTATTTCTTACCAACTTCCATAACTACGTCAGAATACATCTGAATGAATCTTCTGTAGCAGTCCCAAGCCCATCTAGCATTGCCAGTTTTAGCGGACATGGTTTCAACAACTTCTTCATTTAAACCTAAGTTTAAGATGGTATCCATCATACCGGGCATAGAAGCTCTTGCACCGGAACGAACAGAAACTAATAACGGATTTTCCTTATCTCCAAATTTTTTGCCGCAGATTGCTTCCATTTTGGTGATATTTTCCATAATTTCAGCCTGGATTTCTGCGTTGATGGTTCTGCCATCTTCATAGTACTGGGTACAAGCTTCGGTAGAAACAGTGAAGCCCTGAGGAACCGGCAGACCGATTTTGGTCATTTCAGCCAGGTTCGCACCTTTACCACCCAGCAGTTCACGCATTTTTGCGTCACCTTCGGAAAAAAGGTATACAAATTTTTTACCCATTAGTAAAAACCTCCTAAGTATATAATGTTATTTTTTACAATTGGTAGGTCTGATCGGTTGTTCAAAAGAAACGTATCACGCTCTTGAAAACACATCAGACCATAATGTTATATTATATCATAAATCTGTAATTTGTAAAGAGTTTTTGCATAACTTTTTCCGTTTTTTTACCTTTTTTCTCTTATTTTGCAACAAAGTTCATAAAAAAAGTCAGATTGCCTAAGATTTCGAAGCAATCTGACTTTTTATCTATTTAGAAAAGTTTGTCTAAAAGTTCAACAATTTTGAATTTGTAAACAATTTGAGTCTTATTTCCCGTGATCACCGCAGTTTCTTTTTCGGTTAACACATGGTTAAGAATTTGATAAGTGTTGTCCGTTGATTCGGTTACCCCTTCTATTTTGCATAAAGACGGATACATCACACAAAAAAAATTCTGTCCGTTCCCCTCTCCCAAGGTGATGGAAATTGCATCGTAAGTGCCTGCAGGCAACACGAAATCAGAATATTCTCGTACCGGGAAATCTTTTTTGCCAACCGAAACTGCTGCCTTATAATCAAAACCGTTCTCCCAAAGGACACGGTCTGCAATACATTTTATTTCTTCTTTATGCTCTGTAAAATAAGATAACGCTTCCTCTTTCGATGTGATATGTGAAAAATCCAATTCTGTAAAGATTGCTTCTCTTACCTTCATTTTGACAGTTTGATCTTCTCGGGAATCGCTGTTTGCCACAATGTGAAAACGCACGAATTTTTCAGAAATTTCTTTTGCTTCCGAAACCATTCCCAACAAAGTGCCAATCAAAAACACCAGGAGTACGGCAGTAATTACTTTCTTGTTTTCATTGAAAAACTTCCTAATCGGTTGTATTTTTTTCATAATTTGCTTTGTTTTTTTCATTTTGTTTTCTCCTTTTTTTAGTAAAAATAATAAAAAAATAAAAAATAAGAACCGTATCGTTTCGATACGATTCTTACCATATTTTTGTAGGTTATACTTCCATTAAAAAAACTTGTTCATCATAAGTAAGAAGTTTTTTCTGTGCATTTTTTGCAGCTTCCAATGAATCAAAAATTCCAAATACGGAAGGCCCGCTTCCACTCATCACACTTCCCAGAGCACCTTCTTCCAGCATCACGGATTTCAGTTCCGAAATCAACGGATGTTTTTTGACGGTTACTTCCTCTAAAACATTATACATTCTCCGCGCAAGCCCCCGAACATCCCCCTGTTCCAAAGAAGAAACAGCACCTGCAGTATCCGGATGAAGCTCTATTTTAGACGCCTGTAACGATGTAAAAACTTCTTTGGTGGAAACATTGATATACTTAGGTTTAATCAACACAATAAAGCAGTGCGGGAGTTTGGGAAGTGTGGTCAGTTGTTCCCCTGTTCCCTCTGCCAAAGCTACTCCACCCTGCAAACAAAAGGGAATATCTTTTCCAATGGTATTTCCAAGTTTTTGAAGTGTTTCTAAAGGTAACCCGACTTCATATAGTTCGTTTAGCCCATGAAGAACCGCCGCTGCATCGGCACTACCTCCGGCAAGTCCGGCGCTAACCGGAATCTTTTTATCAATCTGAATCCGTACTCCGCCGGAAACTCCGGTTTCTTTAAAAAACAGCTTTGCTGCCTGGTAAGCAATATTTTTTTCATTATTTGGTAAAAAAGTTAAATTGGTGTTGACCAAAATCCCCTCTTGCTTCGTTAGTGTAACCGTGTCTGCAAGCGGAATTTCAGCCATGATCATTTTCAGATCATGATAGCCATCTTCTCTTTTTCCTAACACATCCAAAGTCAGATTTATTTTTGCGTTTGCATATTTGATGAGTTTATTCATATGCTTTTAGCTCCTCAATAGCTCTTTGCAATTGTGTATCCTCAGACTGTTCCATCATGAAAACGCTCATTGTCTGATTTTCAATTGCAACTTCAATATCCGGTTTCAACCCAACGCCGTGAATGTTCTCTCCGCAAGGCAAGAAATATTCACCAATGGTTAATAATAAAGCACTTTTGGAATCAATGGCAAAACTTTGACCAACCACACCTTTTCCATAGGAATTCTGTCCAATCAATTTTGCACCGTTGTTATCTCTGAGTGCTCCTGCCAAAAGTTCTGCAGCGCTTGCGGTTCCTTCATCAATCAACACGCAAACGGGAACTTTTAACTGATGTTCCCCATCGGATTCATACACACTTTCGCTACCATCTGTATATTTAACGGATACAATCGTTCCCTCCGGCATCAGATAATCAGAAACAGCCACAACACTATCCAAAGTGCCACCGGAATTGGAACGCAAATCTACAACCAATCCTTTTAATTCTGAGCTATCTAATTCTTCAAATTTCCGGATAAATTCTGCGTCCGTTCCAACGTCAAAACTGGAAATTCTGACGTATCCGATACCATCATTCAACATCTGGACACGAACTGTCTCCACAGATACTTCACTGCGAACAAGTTCCAGCTGTTTGGTTTCGCCGTCTTTGGTAAGAATCTCCAAGTAAACTGTTTCACCAACAGGACCGCGAATCATGTTTACCGCCTCATTGAGCTTATCTCCGGTGACAGGTGTGTCTTCCACTTTTATGATACGGTCCCCGGTTTTAATCCCTGCTTTTTGTGCAGCAGAACCGTCAAAGGAGTTCATAACAACAATAAAATTGCTGTCATCTACCGTAACTTCCACACCAATTCCCACATAATTTCCTTCCACTTCTGTATTGAAGCTTTCTAAATCACTAGATGGAATGTAAAAAGAAAAGGGATCCCCAAGATGCGCCACATACCCTGCCATTGCATAGTCGAAGGCAAGCTCATCATCAATGTTATCCTGAAAATAATAATTTTGATGAATCAAATCATTGATTTTTTGAATTTTCAATGCCTGGGTATTGGGATTGCCGGCTGGTGATGAACTTCTTTCCTGCAAAACGCCCACAAAATACCCATAAAAACCAACTGCGACAACCAAAACAAGATATCCAATAATCTTCAGTACCTTTTCTGTTGTTTTTTTGGGATTATTCTCATTCATAAAAAAACCACCTTATCTGAAACTCGAGGGTACCACATTTGTGATACCCTCATCATAGTATATGTGTGAATAACGGATTTCATCTCTTTTCGTGAGTCTGCATACATCCTTCTGTTTTTACTGTAAATAGTTCAACGGATTCTGAACAGAACCATTCACAGACACTTCAAAATGCAGATGAGGTCCGGTGGACCAACCGGTACTACCGACCTTAGCAATGTTTTGCCCCTGCTTTACAGAAGCACCTGCATACACTAAATTGGAAGAATGGTGACCATATAAAGTGGTGATTCCGCCGCCGTGATCAATTACGATATAGTTACCGTAAGCGCTGGAATAACCGGATACAATAACCGTTCCGTCCGCTGCCGCAACAACTGATGCTCCACTGGGAGCTGCTATATCAATACCGGTATGCAATTTATACACCTTTAATACAGGATGCAAACGATTTCCAAAATAAGAAGTAATGGTCTGATAACCGGGAGCCGGCCAGGTCATAACGCCACCGGTATAGGTAGTAGGACTACCGTTTGACTGATTTTGTGTTGTCAGCTCACGAATCTGATCTTGAATCTTGTCGCTTTCTTCTTCAAATTTTTCATATTCTTCCGTATATTTTTCAATATCAGCTTCCAGCTGTTGCAACATTCTTGTATTTTCGTCAATTAATACTTGTAAGTTTGCTTTTTCAGCATCCGCTTCTGCCTTCACAACAAGAAGTTCAGCTTTCTTTTCATCGAGAACTGCTTTTGCTTCTTCCACCAAAATTTTACGGTTCACAATATCTGCAATAACCTTTTGGTCAAAAGCAGCTATTTGTTCTACAACATCCATACGATACAAAAAATCGGATAAACTGCTGCTGGATAATAAAATATCCAAGTAGGAAGTGGTGTTTTCCTCATACAACGCTCTCATACGAAGTTTAAAAAGCTCACGATTTTCTTCTTCATCTTCAGTAAGATGTCTGATTTCTTCTTCCTTATCACTGATTTCCGATTCCAATCCAAAGATTTGTTCATCCAAGGCTCTCACCCGCGCCACAGCGTGGTCCATCTGTTGGTCTAACAGCTGCTTTTTTTCTTCATAGGTTTCCTTTGCTTCTCTGGCTTTTTCGGCATTTTCCCTTGCTTCGTCAGCTTTTTGCTGAATCTCCTGATTTTTCTTTTCCAAGTCAGAGCGTTGATCAGCCAAAACCATGGTTGATAAAGCACAGGAAAATAGCAAAATGACACCCAATAAAAGTGCAACTATTCTGTTTCGATTCATAATTTTGTTTCCTTTCTCGGCAGAATTCGTATACCAAGTTGCTTATACATTCTCTGCAAAATTAGCTAACAAAGGGATTAACAACACCATTAGAACCACTGCAATCAACGTCCACATCAAAATAAAACGTGTTTCTATACGGTTGTATGACTGCCGTTCTCTGGAATAGTGATATCTTTTTCGCCGACGTCTCCTATGATGACTCGAGTGATGTCTATGAACACTCTCGGACACACCGGATTTACGTTTTTCTTCCATAGATTTCTCCGTTCTTAGTCTGCTATACTTTTAAGTATTTATTCACTGCAAAGCCGGCACCTAAACCGCCGATACATACACCGTAAACAGTATTAATACCTAACAACTGATAGAAGATGGCCATGGGCTGAATTAAGAATACGCCTTGCATAACCATATAAATTTTAGGATAAATCAAATGATACCCGTACGCTAACAGTACAGTTGAAAAAATCGCTCCGAATAATCCAACCAAAACCCCTTCAATTACAAAAGGCGTTTTTACAAACCAGTTGGTCGCTCCAACATATTTCATAATATTGATATGTTTTCTCCGCGAGAAAATAGAAACATTGATAATATTGGAAATAATGCTTAAACACAAAAGAGCCAACGCCAAATAGATAATAATGCTGTAAAGATTAATTTTCTCTCTGGCATCAACCAACTTTTGGGAAGTCTCCAAATTGTCAGAAATAGCATCCACTTCGCTGATCATACGAATCTCATCCATAACACGATCAGCTTGATTTAAATCGGTAACAGTTACCATAAAACGATTCCGAAAAGGATTATCTTCTTCCGAAAGCCCCTTTAAAAGCGGATCATCACTCATTTTGCTCTTAAATTCCTGAAATGCTTCCGATTTTGTCATCAAAACAGCATCGTCCACCATAGCAACTTGTAAAATATCCTGCCGAACAGATTCCAATTCTTCATCCGCAACAGAATCTTTTATGTAAATATTAAATTCAAAATTACTGCTAAGCTGATTGGAAATATGAACTAAATTTACGGAAACCAGCTGAATAAAACCGGTTACAATCAACGAAATGACAATAGTAATGAGTGTCATAAAGGTGACGGTTTTATTGGAGCTTAAGCTGGAAAACGCTTCTTTGATAAAATAACTAAAGTTCTTCATGTTCGCTGTAGCCTCCTCTTTCATCATCTCTGACAATGGTTCCGCCGTCCACAGCGATAACACGTTTATGCATTCTGTTTACAATATCCTTATCATGAGTTGCAACAATAATGGTAGTACCGCTACGGTTAATTTCTTCTAAGTACTCCATAATTTCTTTTGAAGTATCCGGGTCTAAATTACCGGTAGGTTCATCTGCAATGATCAGATTCGGATTATTCGCTAACGCTCTGGCAATTGCAACACGTTGCTGTTCTCCACCGGACAGTTGATCCGGCAGAAAATGCGCTTTCTGAGACAAGCCAACTCTTCCTAAAACATCTGGTGCGCGTCTTCTGATTTGGCGTTTATTGGCTCCTACCACCCGCATAGCAAATGCCACATTATCAAGCACCGTTTTATTATCTAACAGGCGGAAATCCTGAAACACCATTCCTAATGTTCTTCTGTAGTAAGGAATTTCTTTTCGTTTTAACTTGCTCACATTGATATCGTTGATGATAATTTCCCCGGAGGTTGCTTTTTCCTCCGCTGTAATCAACTTAATCAGTGTGGACTTTCCGGCACCGCTATGGCCTACCAAAAAGACAAATTCCCCTTTTTCGATATCTAAATTTACATTTTCCAATGCGGTTACATTGGTATTTTCATATGTCTTTGAAACATTTTTAAATTGTAACACTGTTTAGCACCTCAGATTTTCATCACATTTGCCGAAAGATATTTTTTTACCATCATCGCTACTTTGAAGATAATAGCATCATCAAATTCTCTCAAATCCAAACCGGTTAATTTTTGAATTTTATCTAATCGGTACACCAAAGTATTTCTGTGAATAAACAGTTTTCTGGAAGTTTCAGAAATGTTTAAGCTGTTATCAAAGAATTTTTGAATGGTCATCAATGTTTCGGAATCTAATTTATCAATGGAATCTTTTTTGAAAACTTCATCCAAAAACATCTGACAAAGCTTTACGGGAAGCTGATAAATTAAACGGCCAATCCCTAAAGATTCATAATTTAAAATTTCTTTTTCTGCATCAAATACCCGCCCAATTTCCAGAGCAACCTGGGCTTCACGGTAAGAAGCTGCAACATCTCTTAAGGTTGCCGCCGTGGAACCGATGCCTACACAGATATTAATCATTGCTTCGGAACGGACGGTATCAATAATGGAAGAAACCAAGGCTTCCTGTTTTTTGGCAGAACGGTCTGTATCAGATACTTCACAAATAACAGCCACATTCTTTTCATCTAAAGAAATTACAAACTGTTTTCCTTTTTCAGGGAACATTCCATTTAAAATTTCGGTAACATTCCCTTCATCCTGAACGGGAAGATTCACAAGATACACCGTTCTCGGAACATCATAAGAAAGCTTTAACTCCTTAGAACGTGCATACACTTCACCGGGAAGAATACTGTCTAGAAGAATATTTTTGAGGAAATTTCCCGCATCATATTTGTCTTCGTAAAAATGTTTGATATTGGAAAAAGTTGCCGCAAGCATCTGTGCATATTTTTTTGCCATATCGGAATCCGATTCCACATAAATACAAAATTCTAACTTAGATCTGACAAAAATCGGCTTATAGGTAACACCGTTTTCCACCACAACCGAACCATCGTTCAATAAATCCAGGTCAATGGGAAAATGTTTGCCTAATGTCATATTATTGGATGCTGCAATTACAATGCTGTTTTCATCCAACACGCCAAATTGATATTCAACAATTCCAACAAACTGGTATACTGCATTTTGAAAATGTTTATGCATCATACTTACCACCCTATCCTATTTAATTATGCTGATTCTTTTATTTTGAAAAACGAAAAGATTCAGCATATCATTTTCCAAAAATACTTCACATATTATCATAACATAAAACTATCAAAAATTCAAGTTTTTTTTGTACATTTTTGCACATTTTTGCACTTATTTATCTTTTTATACATATTTCTCCAGCTCACAGATGATTTTTTGAACGTCAGGAGCATTAGTTTCGCCACCTCTGGCCTGTAAAATTGTTTGGAAGCGCTGAAGTTCTTTTGTAAAGTAACGTTTCGTGATGTCATCTTTTCTTTCCAAAAGTTTTCTTCCGAGAATAAAACTCATTTCATCACGATTTACTTCCTCTCCCTTGATTACTGACATTACTACATAGTATCTGCGGTCTTCCACTGCAATTTTTTCTTCGCAAATCAGAAATCCGTTTTCTGCTAAAAATTTCCTAAGCACAGGAATTTCGCTCTGCGGTTGCAACACCAATTGTTTCGCACGGTATGCATTATCCAAATCATTTGCCAAAATTTCGGCAATTAATCGTCCACCCATGCCACACACAGAAATTGTATCATATGTCAGCGCTGTCAATTCTCTTAGACCATTGCTTTTCACGGTTTGAATACAATCTTTCATATGAAAAGCTGAAATGTTTCGGGACGCAGTTTTCAAGGGTCCGTCACGCAAATCACAAGCATACGCTTTTTTAATCTTCTTCTGTGCAATCAAATAAATGGGGAGATATCCGTGATCGCATCCGATATCACAAAGCACATCGGTCTCCTCCATCAGTTCAGCAACGGTTTTCAATCGTGCGGTAATTGGAATTTGCATATTTATACTCTCCGATTTTTCTGTTTCTTGGCTTTTATTATAGCATATAAAAAATTTTTTGTCAAATTTGGGTAAAAAATTTAAATTTATTTCCAAAATTTCATAAAAATACAAATTTAAGGTTGATTTTTTAGAAGATGTGTGATAACATATTATTGATTATTAATCCCTTAATTAGGGAAAGGAGAAAAAAACATGAAAAAATTAATGAAACTCACCGCGCTGGTGATGGCAATGCTCCTCGTACTGACCGCATGTGCAACCAAGACAAACGAGACCGCTGATATTGCTGCTAAAGATGATATCGTAGGCGGAAAAATCGGTGTTCAGGTTGATAGCGCTGCTTTAGAAGTTGTAAAAGCAGACCCCATTTACGACAGCATTAAGGATGACCTCGTAGAATACAAAACCTACGATGAAGCTTTAATGGATTTAGATATCGGCAGAATTGATGCTGTTATCATTGACAAAGTTGCCGGAATGTACAAAGCGGCACAGAAACCCGATACCTACAAATTTGCTGAAGAAGATTTCGGTGAAGATTTGTATGTTATCGGCTTCAGAAAAGAAGATGTTACCTTAAGAAACAAAGTTCAGGATGCTTTAAACAAAGTAGTTGCATCCGGTGAAGCTGAAGAAATTTCCGTAAAATGGTTTGAAGAAAACATTGTAGTGGAAGGTAACCCCGTTGAAATTGGTGAAGACGATGGTTCCTGGGCATACATCCAGGGCAAAGGCAAACTGGTTGTTGGTCTGGATGCAACCTTCGCTCCCATGGGCTTCCGTGATGAAGCAGGCGAAATTGTAGGTTTTGATATTGACCTTGCAAATGCAGTTGCAAAAGAATTAGGTGTTGAAGTTGAATTCCAGCCCATCGATTGGGATGCAAAGGAATTAGAATTAAACGGTAAAAAAATCGACTGTATCTGGAACGGTATGTCTGCAACTCCGGAACGTATGGAAAAAATGACTTTATCTGATCCTTACTTAAACAACACGATCAGCATTATGTCCTTAAAGTAATATAGTCGTAATCAATCATTAAGAACTACGGCGGGCTTTAAAACCCGCCGTGATTTTTTCAGGAAAGGAACTGTGATAGCATTTCTGCTTCACAGAGTAGCAAAGCTTATGGATGAAAATTTTATTGGATGGTTGCAATATCTCTGGTCGCTGATGCCGATTATGATGAAAGGGTTCCAGATCACTTTGGAACTGTTTTTCAAAACCATACTTTGGGCATTACCGCTGGGGCTTATCATTGCACTGATGAATATCTCCAAATTTTGGCCATTTCGGGCTATCGGAAAAACTTACGTTTGGATTTTACGTGGAACCCCCCTGCTGTTGCAGTTGTTTTTTGTGTACTACGGTCTTCCCTACGTTCCCGTTATTGGTGTTGTTTTGGATCGATTCCCCGCAGCTGTGCTAACCTTTGTCCTGAATTATTCGGCATATTTTTCCGAAATTTTCAGAGCAGGTATCTTGTCTATTGAACACGGTCAATATGAAGCAGCACGCTCCTCAGGAATGACCGGCTTTCAAATGATGACAAGAATTATCCTGCCTCAGACTATCCGACGTGTAATTCCACCTATTTCTAATGAAACCATTACTCTGGTGAAAGATACGGCATTAGTAAACTCCATTGGCTTGTTTGAACTGTTGCAAGCAGCCAAATCCTCGGTAAACCGAGATGTTGATGCAACTGCATTTTTACTGGCAGCACTTTTCTACTTAATTTTCACCTTAGTATTGACGCTCATATTCAATGCGATTGAAAAGAAAAATTCTAAACACGAAATTAGATAAAACGGAGATTTTGTTATGTACGTAATAGAAGCGCTGGATATTGTTAAAAAATTCGGAAAAAACGAAGTTTTAAAAGGTGTCACCCTGCAACAAAAAAAGGGTGAAGTTGTTACCATCATCGGTCCTTCCGGTTCCGGTAAATCCACTTTCATCCGTTGTCTGAACAAATTGGAAACCGTAAACAGCGGAACCATACGGATCAATGGAGAAACTTTGGTAGAAACCGTTGATGGTAAAGTACAATATGCCAAAGAACGAGATATTCGCAAAATGTTGACCAATACCGGGATGGTTTTTCAGAATTTTAATTTATTTCCCCATTTTTCGGTATTACAAAACGTAATGGAATTTCCTGTAACCGTGAAAAAACAAGATAAGGAAACTGCAAGAAAACGTGCTTTAGAGCTTTTGGAGATGGTTGGATTAAAAGGCAGAGAAGATGCCTTTCCCATTCAGCTTTCCGGCGGTCAGAAGCAACGTGTTGCAATCGCACGAGCTTTAGCTATGGAACCGAAAGTGTTGCTGTTTGATGAACCGACCTCTGCATTAGACCCGGAATTAACGGTTGAAGTATTGAAAGTTATCAAACAACTTGCCAAAAAACAAATGACAATGATTATTGTTACTCATGAAATGTCTTTTGCCAAAGAAGTTTCTGACAAAATCATTTTTATTGATCAGGGTGTTATTGCAGAGCAAGGAACCCCCGAAGAAGTGTTTGACCACCCGAAAAGTGAACGCTTACATTCGTTTTTACAAAGCTATCATACTTAAAACTAATAAAAAGGATATACAACGTATATCCTTTTTTCTTCTGATTATATTTTGAAAGGTCTCTCTTTTTATGAATAGCAAACTTACGCAATTATTGGATAAAATGGAATATGCCATTTTCGATTTAGATGGCACGCTTTTGGATTCTATGCCCATTTGGGTCAATTTAGGAGAAACGGTGCTAAAATCTTTGGATATTATTCCTGACGAAGAAACAAACAGACGATTTAAAACAATGACACTAACCCAGTCGTCTCACTATATCAAAGAGCATTTCCCCTTAAAAATCAGCGCAGAAGAACTGTTAAAAATCTTCACCGATACGGTAAAAAAAGGATACGAAGAAGAAGCCCCCCTAAAACCCTATGCAATGGATTTCTTAAAACTTCTAAAATCCAAAAACATTAAAATGTGTGTAGCAACTGCATCAGAACGACATCTTACCGAAGCAGCCCTGAAAAGAACCGGCGTTCTCCCCTACCTTGATTTTGTGATTACTTGTTCCGATATTGGCAAAACGAAAGAAACCCCTGATATTTATCTGGAAGCAATGAGAAAACTTGGAGGCACTCTTCAAAACACCGTGGTATTTGAAGATGCATACTTTTCAATTATATCTGCTACAAACGGCGGTTTCCCCGTGGTTGCTATCTATGATGAATGCGCAAAAAATGAAAAAGAAAATATACAAAAATCAGCTGATGGTTATATTGAATCATTCCATGAATTATTACATATGATCTAAACTATCATCAAAAAAGTGCTATGAACATAAATTTCATAGCACTTTTTCCTTCTAATCTTATCTCTTATTCTACTTCACAATAGTAGCAGTTCCCCGCCAAATTGAATCTCATTGCCAAGTCACTGGTGTCGTAATCTTCTTCAACGGTAACAAACAGATGAATGATTCCTTCTTCACCATTTTTCATCGGACTATCGGAAACCCATTCTAATTCTGTATTATCTTGCGATTCAATTCGTTCAGCAGTTCTAATAAATTCTTCCCCTACCAAAGTGTAACCGTTAACTCCTTCAAAATCAGAGCCGGAATTATTTTTCACTTTCAGAACTAAATCAACAAATTTTCCTTCATAGGTTTGATATTGTTCCGAATTTTCATAATCAGAAGCTTGCAGATATGCTTTTTCCTTACATTCCAGTACTTCAATTTCATATAATCCTTCAACATCAATTTTATCTCCTACAGATACTTTTACCTTTTTTTCAAAGGGCGTTCTGGTATCCATCGGAGCAACCTTTTTCTCAAACTGTTTGTCTAAAACTGTATAGTATACAGTAAGATCTTCTTTCATTGCTGCTTGATCTACAAGATTCACCAAGGATACAACAGCCACACATCCGGGTTCAATACTTTCGTCATTATTGCGGGTAGGGGCTACACTCCATAATTCATATTGCAAATCATATCTTAAATCATCGTATGTAAAATAACCGGATAACTCGTCTTCTCCAATGTCATTCTCGCTGTTGTTTTTGATTTTCAACATCAAGTTAACCCAAACTTTTCCGTCTCGCTCGGTGAATCCATATCCGGAAAATTCCTCATCAATTCCCATAACTTCTTTGTCAAATTCACATGCTAAAACTTCAATTTCCAGTCCATCAACCTGTAAGGTATTACTACTTTCCTGTGATTGATTCACTCCACAACCTGCAAGTAAAGACACGGTGAGAACGGTAATCATTAAAAATGCAAAAATTCGTTTCATATCAATAACTCCTTCTTTACGACATTTTATCTAATTTCACAATATTGCATCTGATATTTACCAAATGATAAAACGACTCCCCTCCTTATAGATCAAAAAATTTCAGCAAATAAAAAATGCACCAACCAAAGTCAGTGCATTGAAAAACACAAACTCTGATTGCTGCGAAATAATTTTAATAGAGGGTTATCAAATAATACTCCATCAAATGGAATTTGTGCTTTTACCAAATCTAATAAATGGAGCATAGCCAAAAAAGGGGTATAAAAACCCCATAAAAAAGATAACCCATCTTTTTGCTATTAAAATTGTTTCGCAACATCAGTATAGCATAAATCAACAAAAAAATCAAGATGCTTTTATCCAAGAAAAAACAGCCCGTAATCAAACGAGCTGTTTTTTATAAAATATATCAAATTATTGAATATCTAATTTTAAAAATTCCTGATAAGCTTTGTCCCAAGCTTCCACATCTTTGGGAGAATAAGTTGTGGTTGTTTCAGAATTTTTAATAATCTGACGAGCTTCTTTTAAATCTTTGATATCGCCGCCTGCAATTAACTGTGCTGCCACATTACCTAAAGCTGTTGCTTCGATGGGACCTGCCACAACATCAACGCCGCAGGAGTTTGCAGTCATCTGACATAACAGATTATCTTTAGTACCGCCGCCAACAATATGGATTACTTCATATTTTTTGCCGGTAACATCCTGAATGTTTTCGAAAGCGTAACGATATTTTAAAGCTAAGCTTTCATAGATACAGCGCATTACTTCTCCACGTCTTTCGGGAACATACTGATTGGTATTCTTACAGTATTCTTTAATATGCAGAGGCAAATTGCCGGGTTTTCCAAAAATAGGATAATCAGAATCAATAAAGCATTTAAACGCTTCTTCTGCCAACGCTTCTTTTTCTAAGTCTCCGTAAGTCACAGCAAAACCTTCACGAATCCACTGACGTCTGGATTCCTGAATGAGCCACAGGCCCATAATATTTTTTAGGAAACGGATGGTATCGTTGTATCCGCCTTCGTTGGTCAGATTGTATTTTTGAGATTTTTCATTGATATAAGGCTCTTTTGCTTCGGTACCAAATAAGGACCATGTTCCACAGCTGATATAGATAAAATCTTCTTTTTCAGAAGGAACTGCCATAACTGCAGAAGCGGTATCGTGAGAACCTACTGCACAAACCGGTACAGAAGGTACTCCCAATTCATCACAGATTTCTTTGGAAAGCATTCCTTTTTGGGTACCGGGTTTTACAATGTTCGGGAACAAACGTCTGGGAATGCCTAATTTATCGATTAAATCAAAATCCCATTCTCTGGTTTCGGCATTGATTAACTGAGTGGTGGAAGCGTGAGTGTATTCTACGGTTTTTTCACCGGTTAAGAAATATGCCAATAAATCCGGGAACAGCAAGAAACAATCTGCACGGTCCAATAAATCTTTTCTGTATTTTGCTAAATAATACAGCTGGAAGATGGTATTGAAATTCATAAACTGAGTGCCGGTTTTCTGATAAATTTCTTCTTTGGGAACAATCTGGAATACTTCTTCCATAATGGTGTCAGTTCTGGAATCACGATAGTGAACAGGATTTTCCAAAAGTCTTCCGTCTTTATCAATTAAACCGAAATCAACACCCCAGGTATCAATCCCGATACTGTCAAAACCGCCGTTATGGTGTGCTGCCAAAATCCCCTGTTTGATTTCAAACAATAAGCGCAGAACGTCCCAATACAGAGTTCCACCAACATACACAGGATCATTTGGGAAACGGTGTACTTCTTTTAATGAAATTTTATTGTCATCATAGCTACCGATAATCGCTCTTCCGCTGGAAGCACCAAAATCGAATGCTAACACATTTTTACTCATAGCAAATTCCTCCATTTATTTCTTTTTCTGAGCAGTTTATTCTACGGTCACTTTATTCTTTTTAAACACTTTTTTCCAATCATCAGACAATTCTTCATCAGTAAATAACATATCAATTTCTGAAAAACTACTGAGTTTAATAAAACCAACTTTTTCAAACTTTGATTTATCCAACAGCAAAAATTTTGACATTGAATTGTTGAGCATCGCACGTTTTATCTGAAATTCTACGTCATTGGATTCCAAAACGCCCTGCTCCATCGTCATACCTTTACTGCTAAAAAACATTTTATTGGCAAAAAAGTTTTTATTGATATTATCCACGGCAACCTCTCCTACCAAGGATTGGTTATTCACATCCAACACACCACCAATGGAAATCACTTTAATTTTCTCACAAGTGGATAACTCCTCTAAAATCTGCAGATTATTGGTAATTACCGTGATATTTTTCATATCTTTTAACTGTTTGGATAAGTAATAAGATGTGGTAGAACCATCCAAAAAGATGGTGTCGCCGGGACGAATATGATTCACCGCTTTTTTTGCAATTGCAATTTTACCTTCAATATTTAAACCACGACGCTTTTCCAGTGATAAATCCATGTTGGATTCTTCAAACGGAACAGCTCCACCGTGAGTTCTGGTAAGCTGTTCATTCTGCTCCAACTTTTCCAAATCACGACGAATGGTTTCTACGGTAACATCCAAATCACGGCTCAAATCATTTACCAGAACGCTTCCGTTCTGATTCAAAAGTTCTAAGATGCGTTTTCTTCGTTCTAATGCAAACAAAAGAACACCTCCGTATCTTTTAAAATTATGTTTGATAAGGAAATAGGCTTTAAAGTGCGCAAAAAGTCATTTTAAAGCCTATAATCATTTCAAAAAAATTATTGTAAATACTGCCACAAATCCTCATGCGGAGATGGGATAATTGCAGTATCATTTAGGATGCCGTTATCAATGGCAAACTTAGCACCTGCTTCTACCCCTGCAGTTACTGCTGCAACGGTACCGGATAATGCCACATAGGATTTTCCGCCCATACCGCGAGCCACACGAAGCTCACAGATTTCCACTGCAGCTGCCTTTAGGGCAGCATCGGCAGATAAAATGCAGGATGCAACCGAAAAGGTTTCAATAATGCCCAGCGCTCCGTTTGGTTCACCGCTTGCAGCACCGTTTAATGCATCGAACACACGAACGTCAATATTGCCAAATTCCGAAATATCTAAAATTTTATCGGCAAAGTTTTCCTGGGCATATTCACAGGCAAGATGTACGGAAGACACACTTCCGCCAAAAATCATCACAAATTTTCCGGGGCAGATGGGTTGTGCCATCACCATAGAAACTTGTGTTTTCTTTAAAATATTGTCACAAATGAGATAACCTTTTGCAATGTTACTCACTTCAATTATTCCAATGGATACCATCATTATTTTTTACCGCCTTATTTTTAAAGAAACCGTTAAGAAACGGTAATCACAATACTGGATTCGCTTACAGAAAAGACGGTGCCGTTCACAGAACTGTGAATATTTGCACCCAGTGCATTTTCCTTGGGCTTAATAATTAACTGACCAACTGTTACGCTATCTCCTGCTTTTACAATTGCTTCCCCGGGAGCACCAATATGCATTTTTAAGGGAAGGGTTACCTGTTTTGGTTCAGGAATCGTAACAAACTCATATTCGTCACGGTAATATTTTAAAACACCCAATCTGTTTACCAAACGTTTGGAGGGAACTCTGCGATAAACCCGTTCTTTAACAGGTTTTGATTCTTCTGCCATCACAGGTTTTACACCATTCTTTAAAAGCTCAGCTTTCACACGAGCAAACAAACGATTTGGGCTAATATTCTGCGGACAGGCAATGGTCTGACAAACACCGCAGTTGGAACAGTAAAACGCTCCCATAAAGGTTTTTGTGTCAGTTGCTTTGGCAGATAACCTCTGTACAATTTTATGAGGTTCAATGGGATAACCCATTAAATATCTGGGACACATATCGGTACACATTCTGCATCCGCAACAGTTTCCGGAAGAACGGTTCAGTGCATCTGCTAAACTTCTGGTTTTTAAACGAATACATAGCGTGTGATCATCAACAATGAGTAAACTTTTCGTTGTCTTGGTAACGATTGCCGTTTTAGGATTCACAATGCTTCCCATCATAGGACCGCCATCCAACACGGTGCAATTTTGGGGAACTTCAATCTTTAAACTTTCAAAAATATGAGAAACCGGTGTTCCCACAGGAACTTTCATCACATAAGTTTTGTCGGTTTTTCCGCCAACAGTTAAATACTTATGCGTAACCGGAGTTTCTTCCAAAGCGTTAGCAACATTATAAAGTGTTTCCACATTCATAACCACAACGCCAACAGAAATGGGAAGACGTCCTGCCGGTACAGTTTTGCCCAAAGTTTCCTGAATTAATACCACTTCATCACCGGAAGGATAAATATCTCCGGTAAAACGGTAAGAAATATTACCGTGGGTAATTTCTTCTTTCATACCAAGTAATTCTGCTGTGTGTTTTTTGATACCGATTACCCCATTCTTGGCCCCTGTTTTTTCAACCAAAGTTGCCAAAGTGGATTCTAATCGTTCTCTTTCTTCACAAAGCAAATAAAAGTCAGTTTTTAAAAGAGGCTCACATTCTGTTCCATTGATTAAAATGGTTTCAATATTGTCAGCCAATTTTACGTGAGTGGGAAACCCAGCTCCACCGGCACCAACCACGCCGGCTTTTTGTATCAAATTTTTTAAGGTTTGCATCATCAATTCAATTCCTTCTATGAAGCGTTTTCACGCTTTTTCAAACGAATTACAGATTATAATTAGATTGGTCAACAATTCCCACGATCACTGCATCAATGGGAGTTTTTTCGTTCTGGCAAGCAAATCTTGCACTGTCTCCTAAGGTAACTAAAACAACATCGCCGATGCCGGCACCTAAAGTATCCATGGCAACAACAAAATCGTCCTTACCTTTGCCAATGTTTACCACCATCAATTTAAAGCCGGTTAAGCTGTCTAACTTGCGGGTGGAGAAAATAGAACCTGTAACTTTTCCTACTACCATAACAATACATTCCCTTTTCTTTTACTAAATTTTTGGTGTATGCTATTTTGAAATAATTCTTACATTGTCTCCGTTTTTTAAGCCAGCGGAGTTTGCATCATCGGTATCAATGTGCATTTCGGTATTGAAATCATCACGAACACGAACCTGCACATCAAAAAATCTGGTGGGTTTTACACCGTCAATTTCCACATCTACCAAAGAATTATCGGTAACGCCGAATTTTCTTGCGGTATCCGGAGTCATATGAATATGACGGTTTGCAATAATTACGCCTTCATCCAGGTAGATAGCTCCCTTCGGCCCTACCACAACCAGACGTTCAGAACCCTTGATTTCGCCGGAAGGACGAACCGGAGGGCTCACTTTTAACACAAAAGTATCCGTTCTGGAAATTTCAACCTGTGTATTTTTTCTAACAGGCCCCAAAACACGAACATTTTCGATGGATTTTAAGGATTTGCCAACCAAAGTAACCACTTCTTTTGCAGCAAATTCTTTTCCCATCAAAGGTTTTAACATGGTTAATTCGTAACCTTTACCGAACAGCTTTTCTAAATCTTCCTGAGATAAATGGATATGACGCTGTGATACCCCAACTTTGATTTCGGAATCATCTGCAGTGTTTGCAGGTGCACTGTCATTTTGTTTATACATTGCTAACACTTGTTTTACAACTTCACTAACGATTTTTTCGTGTTCCAAAATGTTCACAACCTTTCTAAATGGAACTTTCCCAAACTCAGTTCATTCTTTTGGGTTCAAGGGTGCAACCAAAAAGAACAAACTGAATTTTTCTTTTTGCTTTTCTGCATTGTGGTACACGGTCTGAAAAAGACCGTGTACCACATGCATCAACGTTCAAAAATGCAATTATTTAATCTGGGGCAGAATTTTTTCTACATCACCGTGCGGTCTCGGAATAACGTGTACAGCAACGATTTCGCCCAGTCTTGCAGCAGCTTCAGCGCCAGCTTCGGTAGCAGATTTCACTGCACCAACGTCGCCTCTAACCATAACGCTTACTAAACCGGAACCAATTTTTTCAGTACCGATTAAGGAAACGTTAGCTGCTTTTACCATTGCATCAGCTGCTTCGATTGCAGCTACTAAACCTCTGGTTTCAACCATTCCTAAAGCTTCAAAGTTCATTACGAATACCTCCATAATTTATATTTTTGTTTTTTACGAAATTGGATTTAGAAATCTGTGAGGAATTTGGTAACCTCTTCATGAGGTCTTGCAATTACTTCACAACATTTCACATTACCGATCCGGGCAGCAGCCACACGACCGGCTTCCACTGCAGAAGTTACAGCGGATACAGTACCTGCAACAACCATAGTCACCAAACGACCACCAAGACGACGTTCGATGTGAACCAATCTTACATTTGCGGCCTTTAACATAGCATCTAAGCCTTCAATGGCTGCGGCTAATGCCTGTACTTCCAATAAGCCGATTGCTTCCATTTGTTCGTTCTCCTTTCACTACGGGATTATCTCTCACTCCAAACGGAGCGAGAGACATCCGTTCGATAGAGTCAAGGATTTATCTTACTTTAATTCAGGTAAGATTTTTTCAACGTCGCCGTGGGGTCTGGGAATTACGTGTACAGCAACGATTTCGCCTAATCTTGCAGCTGCCTGAGAGCCAGCTTCGGTAGCAGCTTTTACTGCACCAACGTCGCCTCTAACCATAACGCTTACCAGACCGGAACCGATTTTTTCGGTACCAACTAAAGTAACGTTTGCTGCTTTTACCATTGCATCAGCTGCTTCGATTGCAGCTACTAAACCTCTGGTTTCAACCATACCTAATGCTTCAAAATTCATTTTTAAATCCTCCTGGCCTTTGGCCTTTTATAATAATTTTTATTAACGAATGTTATTCCCCGATTTTTTGCTGTTCGGGTTCAGTATCTGTTTTTGCCTTTGCAGGGCGTCCTCTTTTTTTGGGAGCACTTGCAACAGGTTCCGATGCTTCCTCAATAACCGGTGCGATTACTTCAGGAGCTTTTTCAATTTTCTGCTCTGCTATCTTTACAGATTTTTTTCCGATGGGTTCATTCCCAACCTTACACAGATAAGCTAATTTGTCAATATCCGGTCCGGGACGGGAAATGATGTGTGATACAATGTAGAGTCCTCTTTGTTCCGCCTGCGCTTTTGCAGCCGCAACTCCTGCAGTTACTGCAGAAACAGAACCTTCCATTTTCACAATCATTACCAAGGGAACTTCCGCGCTATCGCCGTTGGCAGGTTTTGTGGTGTCCAATGCAATAATCTTTACCGCAGCTGCTTTGGCAGCAGCATCGGCACAAACGATTGCGGTGGTGAAACCGAAAACCTCAACCATTCCCAATGCATTCATTGTAAATCCTCCTTATATTCAGATTCACTCTGACTATTCATTGATGATGGCGATTTTCAAGCCTTCCATCTTCAGATTGGTCTGATGAGCTTCATTGATCTGGGAAAGCGGATATTTATGGGTAATCAGCTTTTTAATCGGTAAACCGATGCCCTGAGCTCTCTTTAAGAAATCGAAGGTGGTTGCATAATCGCGTAAGGTATATACCCAGGAACCTACAACAGTCAGTTCTTTTGCGCAAATGTCAAAGTGGGGATTAATGGTAGCATCTCCACCATTGATGAAGAAACCAAGTTCGCACAGTCCGCCGCCTTTTCTTACGAATTTATATACGTTAGAGTGAGCGATGGGAGAACCGGTACACTGGAATGCGAAATCAGCAAAGTAGCCGCCGAATGCATCTTTCACAGCGTTTGTTAACTCATCAATACCTTTATGGTTTTTAAAGTTAACGGATTTAGTTGCGCCCATTTCTTTCGCAAACTGTAATCTCTTTTCTTCACCGTCTACTGCAACGATGTTTTCAACACCC
>JAFYVF010000058.1 GCA_017549265.1 Clostridia bacterium | reverse complement strand
AGTACCGCTTTCATTTCTTTTCCTACCTGAATCATATTTTCCTGCTCATTTTCAGAACGGTCATTTGGAAAATAACATTCGGTAGTATGGGTATGCACAATCAATACTTTGTAGCCTTCTTCGTCTGCTTGATATGACAATGGTATTTGCAATAATTCTGAAATGTTAAAAGTTTTTTGCGTGTGGTTTTTTAACAAAATTTTTTCGGGGGTGTAGTCTTTTAATAAATTCGTTTGGACAGGTGGAGTTTGTGTGGGAGTGGGGAAAGAAAGTTCCGTTGTTTTTTTGGGTGTTGCCGAGTCAATCGGTGTTGTAGGCTGTTCTTTGATTGGCATTGCCGCATAGACGGTATTTCCTGATGTTAAAGAAAATATTTTGGAAAATTGAACGGTAAAACCGCTATTTTGCTTGGAAAGAATACCGTTTGCAAGACTTTGACAAATCATGTGGGGGATTTTCAGAGAAAACAACCAGGTGAAGCAGACTGCAATCAGAGTGAAAAGAATGATTTTTTTTACCACTTTTCTAAGGGAAATGACAATTGTTTTTTTCATAGGATACCTCTCTTTTTCTTTCATTCTATGAGGGAATTCCAAAAAAGAGAACTGCTTGTTTTTTTGCATAAACTTCTTTTTGTTGTCCGATAATAAGAAAAAGGAGTGATGATATGGAGAAAAAGAACGCTGTGATACGGGAAGCGGAAGAAATTATAGAACACTATATTAAAAAACAACAGGGGATTTCCCGTCATTTTCACAAAAAAAGCAAAAGACGAAATCCCAAGGGGATCGGTCTTTTGCTTTGCTTAGGTGGTTCTTTATTGGTATGGGGGCTTTTGATTTGGTGGATTTTTTAAATCAGCTTACCAAAGATTAAACCCCATCGTTATGAAAATACTGATAAATATTTTGGGCAACTCGATCAGGAACGGCCTTTTTTAGTTCCTCTCGGGTTGCTTCTTTTATTTGTTTTAAGGTTTTAAAATGACCGTAGAGCTTTTTGATGGTTGCCATTCCCACGTTCGGAATGGTTAAAAGCTCCGACTGCGTAGCGGTGAGAGTGGTTTTCTTTTTATGATAAGAAATCGCATTTTTATGGGTTTGTTCGTTGATTTTTGCCACAAACACAAACAGGTTTTTATGGGATTTTAAATCCCAAAGACGGTAACCGTCTGTTAAGTCTTTCAGGCGATGCTTGTCATCTTTCACCATCCCGAATACGGGAATGGTGAAACCGTATTTTAAAAGCACTTCTTTAGCACATTTGACCTGACCTTTTCCCCCGTCTACCAGAATTAAATCAGGTGCCACATCAAACCCTTTGTCACCTTCATACAAATGATGTATCCGTCGGTCCAATACTTCATACATAGCGGCGTAATCATCGGAGCCGTTATGGTTTTTAATGGCAAAGGTACGCTTTTCTTTTTGGGATAGCACGCCGTTTTCATACACGGTCATCACACCTACCGCATTGGAGCCTGCGGTATTGGAATTGTCGTAGCTTTCAATTCGCATCGGTGCTTGTTCCAGTTTGAGAAATTCTTTTAAGAGGAATAATTGGTCATCTATTTTGGTTTGTAATCGCAGTTTGATTGCTTCTATGGCGTTTTCTCTTGCCATTTGAATTAAGTTTTTCGTAAATTTTCCGCGTCCGCAGGATAGGGTGACTGTTTGTTCAAACAGCTCTGTCATCTGTTTGGATAGTTCACTGAATGGAATTTCATAATCGGTGTTTGAGGATATCACAATTCGTTTTGTAACGGAATCTTTTAGCAGATAATATTGTTTTAAGAAAGACACAATCAATTCTTCGTCAGACACGCTATGGGAATCGGGAAAGGTATAATTCTTTTTATCGTGGATGATTCCGTCTTTGACAGAAAGTACTGAGATGGCTGAGATATCCCCGTCACGGTAGCAGTACAGGATATCCAGATTGACTTTTTTCACAGAAACAACCTGGTGTTTTTCAGCAAATTTTTGCGCCAAACGGATACTGTCTCGCAGTTTTGCCGCACCTTCAAAGTCAAGATTGTTTGCACAGTCTTCCATTTTTTTGGTAAGAGCGGGAATCAGATTTTTAAGACCTGAATCCAATGTGCGAATGGCTTCTTGCAGTTGTGCATGATAAGCTTCCAAAGTTACCATTCTGCAGCAGGGAGCAGAGCAATATCCCATATGATAATTTAGGCAGGGACGCTTTTTCGGTTTTGATAAATCTGCACGGCAGGTTCTTAATTTGTATTCTTTGGAAATTAAATCAATGGCGCCGTTGACCACCTGAGCATTCAGGTAGGGACCGTAATACTTATTGGCATCTTTCTCGGTTTTTCGCACCAAAGTCAGATAAGGATAGTCGGCTTTCTTTTCTATTTTAATAAAAGGATAGGTTTTATCATCTTTTAGTAAAATGTTGTATTTTGGTTTGTATTTTTTGATGAGATTATTTTCAAGGAGCAACGCATCTTTTTCCGAACCTGTGATAATATAATCATAATGGTCCACGTGGAGTACCATCTGCATGGTTTTTAAGTCTTTGGGAGAACCTCCGAAGTATTGTGATAAACGGTTCCAGAGGGATTTTGCTTTTCCAACGTAAATCACACGGTCATCTTGATTTTTCATCAGATATACGCCCGGTTTTTTTGGTACTAATTTTAATTTTTCACGATGCTCCTGCAATTTTGGATTTTCTGTTACCGGCATGTTTCTCCCTCCAATCTGAAATGTGTTTACAAGAAAGGGCTATTACAAGTATGTAACAGCCCCTTTGGTTTTATTTATGCATATTCTCTGCGGTCAATCACACGTTTTGCTTTGCCTTCGCTTCTGGGAACTTTGCCGGGTTCTACCAGTTTCACATTCCCGCTGACACCAAGTGCAGAAGCAATTTCGGAATTTAATTTCTTTTCTAACTTTTCAATTTCTTTTACGGAGTCATAATGGAAATTGTCAGACATTTCGATTTCAATGGTCATAATATCCAAATTACCCACACGGTCTACATAAATCATATAGTGGGGTTCCACTTCGGGACACTCCAACAATACAGATTCAATCTGAGAGGGAAATACATTTACGCCACGGATAATCAGCATATCGTCGGAACGACCCATTACTTTAGACATTCTGGGAGTGGTTCTTCCGCATTTGCAAGGTTCATATGTTAAAGAAGTTAAGTCTCTGGTACGGTAACGGATGAGAGGCAGAGCTTCTTTGGTCACACAGGTGAATACCAATTCGCCTTTTTCTCCTTCAGGAAGAACTTCGCCGGTTTCCGGATCAATAATTTCAGGGATAAAATTATCTGCCTGAATATGCATGCCGTCATGCTCTAAGCAACTCATAGCAACACCGGGACCGATAATTTCAGATAATCCGTAAATATCGTGAGCTTCTAAGCCCAGTTTTTCTTCAATATCTTTTCTCATGGCTTCAGTCCAGGGTTCTGCACCGAAAATCCCGTGTTTTAAGTATAAATCGTCTTTGGTAATACCCATCTTTTTCATTTCATCTGCGATAAAAAGTGCATAAGAGGGTGTACAGCATAAAACGGTGGTTTTAAAGTCCTGCAAGAACTGAATCTGACGTTTGGTGTTGCCACCGGATGCAGGAACCGTTAAAGCACAGATTTTTTCGGAGCCGTAATGGAGGCCTAAGCCACCTGTAAAAAGACCATAACCATATGCTACCTGGATAACATCTTCATTGGTGACGCCGATAGCGGTTAAACAACGTGCCACGCATTCTGCCCACATATTGATATCATTGTTTGTTAAACCTACCACGGTCTGCTTTCCCGTGGTACCGCTGGATGCATGGATTCTGGCGATTTTATTCTGTGGGAGAGCAAATGCGCCAAAGGGATATGCGTTTCTTAAATCCTGTTTGTAAGTAAAGGGGAGTTTGGACAAATCGTCCACTGATTTGATATCTTCGGGTTTTAAACCGATTGCATCCATTTTTTCCCGATAGTAGGGTACATTTTCATACACACGTTTTACCGTGTCCACCAGTCGTTCGGATTGAATCTTCTTCAAATCCTCCCGTGATGCAGTTTCAATTTTTTCATCGTAGTACATTGTTATTCGCCACCTTGCGTAAAATCAGTTAGTCTCTGGAACTGTTAATAACCTGTCTGGAAGATGAAATTTTATCCAGCAGAGTTTCGGTTTCCTGATAAGAGGAGTTAATCTGAGAGTATGCGGTAAAGAGGGTATCTCTTGCGGAATTTACAGCTTTTTCTGCAGTCTGCAATAAGCTGTCTGCATAACCTTGAGCACTCAGTTTGTATTGATCTGCCCGTTCTTTGGTTTCTTCGTAATGAGCTTTTGCAGCCACTTCGGCTTTATGCTTGATTTCCACAGCTTCCATATCTGCTTCTTTCACGATTTCTTCAGATTTTAATTTAGCAATCTTAATAATTTCGGTTTCGTTCACCATCTGAACAACCTGTTGGTTTGCATTTTCAATAATGGAAGCAGCTTCCTGTTTTGCTTCGTTGATAATGCGGTCTCTTTCTTTTTTGACCCACTGTGCCTGTTTTAATTCTTCGGGGTAGTGAAGTCTCATCTGTTCCACAACATT
>JAFYVF010000057.1 GCA_017549265.1 Clostridia bacterium | reverse complement strand
CATTCTGCTCTTTTGTTAAAAACGGATGCGTATGAAAATCAATGATTTCAAAATCCATAACGATTCTCCTTTCTGATGGGGTTGGTAAAAGGCTCACTTGTGTAAAGGGAGCTGTCAGCAAGGCTGACTGAGGGATTGTTTCATTTCCTTTTATTACAACCCCTCCGAGTTTGCTTCGCAAACCCACCTCCCCTTACACAGGGGAGGCTTTTTTCAACACTATTCGACATTTTTATAAGCTTTCGATGCAAACCTTTTTGACGTCAAGTTCATATTAAGTCAGAAGTAAAAATCTAATAAAGATAATCCTTTAATTTTTTACTTCTAGAAGGATGTCTAAGCTTACGAAGTGCTTTTGCTTCAATCTGCCTTATCCTCTCTCTGTTAACATTAAATTCCTTACCAACTTCTTCTAAAGTTCTAGCACTCTCATCATCTAAACCAAATCTTAATCTTAAAACTTTTTCTTCTCTTGGGGTGAGTGTGCACAGAACACTAATAAGTTGCTCTTTTAGTAAATTATGTGAAACTATAGATTCTAAGCTTTCATCACACATTCCAAGTTCTACTTCTTGATCATTCTCTATTATTTTTTCTATACTATACGCTGGCAGAAGTAATTGCGTATATAATGTGATTTCACCCATCAAAGTAGAAATTTTATTCACTTGTTCTCGTTCTTTTAAAATCACATTCTCTCTAATATCTTCAATTCTGCATTCATAATTAAAGATTTTCTCATTGGTTGTATCTATTAATTTGTAAATGCTTTCATTTAAAATATTAATAAGATATTCACTAACATTATAAATGTCATGCGAAGTATAAATACGCTCTGAATTACTAATTTTTCGTATAAAACCTATTTCTGTCATATTAAACTGTGTAAGAATCTGCTTATATTTGTTTAATGCTATTTTTGCACATTCTTTTAATTCAGAAAAATCGTAAAATATATACCATTTTTTTTGCTCTAAAAGTATTTTTTCAAAAGCATTTCTATAATCCATTTCTAAATTTAAAGCTAAATCATTCAAAGCTTTCAATTGATTCTGCAAAAATAGTATTTTTTCTTCAAGTATTGATATACTTTCTTCTGCCTTTAAAATATATTCTTTGTTTTCTATATATTTAGTATGTTCTTGCAAGTTTTTCTCTTTACTTTTCAAAATACTATCTATTTGCTTTTCAGAGGGAATACCTAATAAATTAAATTTTTCCAATTCCAATCGTCTTATTGTTCGTTGATGTAAGTATGTATATAAATTCCCAAATGTATCGCCATATGTATCATTAAGATATATTCCATTCAAAATACATTTAATATTTTTTTCTACATAATATACAATCGACACAAGCAATTCCTCTAAAGCATACTGAATCATTTCGTCCAAAGGAGATTCATGTTCCAACGAAAATTTATATGCAATGTTTACTGACACTCTCATATAGCGATTAGTTAGTAGCAAATATATAGTTTGTACTATTTTTTCACCATCTGGCTCTGTTTCAATCAATAATTTTTTTAATTTGTCTTTTGCTAAAACAAAACTTCGTTCAACATTAGAAATTTGACGAATGTATTCGATTAGTTGCCTTAATTCTGGCTGTCTTTTTATTATATCATCAAATATCTCATCATAATTTGTTTTTGATATTTGTGACAAGTCATACATACATCTCACCCAACTTCCTTAGACTTCCCGAAACTTATTTCTCTTATGAATTTTTTATCTACACTCTCTAATCGTCATATTTTCCTAATTATCAGCGACCTTCGCTATCATTGTTCCCCTGTGACATTTTTTGTTCCTAATTTTTTTACATTCTTTACATAGTTCGTGTCAAGTCAGGATTAAAACTTATACTGAATGTTGGAGTTTACAAAAGCAATTTCTGCAAAATCTTCGGGATTATGGCGCACGATATAATCGATATAGGAATCCACCAGCTGTGCAATTAAAATATATCCGCTGGGGTTCATGTGAGTATGCAGATAGAAGTGTTTGTCGAATTCGCCTGCGAAAACGGGACCGTATTTGTATAAATCAATCACATAAGCATTGTCAAAATGTTCTGCAAACTGATACAACAAGTTATTCACTCCAAAGGTTTTGTCGTCACGCTCGGGCGTGTTGGAATTGGGGAATGTGACAAAAAAGAATTTAGCATCAGGTGCAATTTCTTTGTAACGCTGAATAATCTGTGCATAGTAACCTGCAAAAGTAGGTTTATTGTTGCGATAGTCGTTATCATCCACATCGTCGATACTGCCAAGCTCCATATCACGGTTATAAATGTCGTTTACCCCTAAGGCAATCACATAAGCCTGACAAGCTTTTTCCTTGTTCCACATATCGTTTTCTTCGGCAAAGCTTTCCATATATTCTTTCGCAGTCATGCCGCCACGGGAGAAATTATAGGCAAAAAAGCCGTTCTTTCTTGCGATATACTGTCCCCAGGAATACTCATATAAATCGTGGTAACCTCTGTTACCTTCTTTGTCCAAGGTTTCAAATTCGCCTGAAGACAAGCTGTCCCCCACAAATGCCACTTTGCGGAACACAGAGGTACGGCTGTAGCCTTCCACCAATCTGTCTAAAGGTTTTTCGTCTCTGTTATATAAATATTGATTCCAATCCATAATGAAAGTCTCCTTTATAACTTTTAAGGCATTAGTTCTTTGACAAACAGATTGCCCAGTTTTATCACCGATTCACAATCATAATGATAGATATCGGGCTCTTCCGCAGGTTCAAATCGGGTGGTAAGACCGTGAGAAATGGTGTCGATATAACGAAAATTACGATGGGTATCGGCGTATTCTTTTTTCAAAAAGTTCATCTGTTCATAGCAGGGCCAGATTTCAGAAATGCCTGCATCTGCATAGATACAATCTTTCAGATATGGAGAAAACTCGGCTTGAAAATCCCCGATAAAGGCATCGAAATCCGGCTCGTAATTTTCCACGTGTTCCACTAGGCAAGCATCGCTTTCCCCTTGCATCCAGCAAAAACCAATGATTTTGGGAGCGTAGCCTTCTTCTTTTAAAGCATCGATGCTATGATGAAGCAAACTGATCAGTCCCCGATAACACCAACCTGCTTGGGTGGGTTCTCCTTTTCGGAACGGAAAATACATTTGAAGATGATTTTCTTTCAATTCATCTTTTTTATATATTTCAGAAAAGGCACCTCTTTTGGGAGGCAAGAAATCGTGACGAAGACTTGCACTTCCCACCGCAAATTTTACGATGAAAAATTCTTCGTTTGGATACTGTTCGCTAAGATATTCCGCAATGCCAAGTTCAGGGCCAATGGTTTCCTTGTCGATTTTCGTGGTGACAAAGCCGTCGCTAAAACAATCGTAAGAAATATAGTTCAGTTTGATGTTGGAATAACCACTGCGGTATTCTTCGATTTTCTCCTTGGAAAAACACCGTGGCAAACAGTCCACATATCCAACTCCTGCCCCGTTGGATTGCCCTGATAATACAATGATTTTTGCCTGTTTCATAGCAAAACTCCTTAGTAGATTGAGCCAAGTACAGATTTGATTGCATCGGACGGAATGGTAATGTCCGCCCCATTCATAGAATCTGTAATCTGTGAAACGTTTCGTCCCCCGATGACGGGAAACACATCCACTTCGGGAATGGAACAAAGAAGTCCGCAAACTACTGATGCTACACTGCAGTTAAAATCGGTTGCAATTTGTTTGATGATTTCCAATCGTCTTAAATTTTCGTCGCATAAGTACCGTTTTTTTGCCTTTTCGGATAAGGCATCTTCTCCCTGCTCTGCCATTTTGGAGAAGAATCCTTTTGCCTGAGAGGAATATGCCACCACAGGCATGGAGTTGTTTTTGTAGAAGGAAAATTCGTGAGCATCCATTCCCACAAGTCCCCCTCGTTCTCCTATGCAATAGGCAGGATTAAAACGAATCTGACTTGCCGATAATCCTATGAGTCCGTTTTCTTTGGCATACTCATTTGCCTCACCAATACGCTCCGACCGCCAGTTAGATGCTCCAAATTGTTTGATTTTTCCTTCTTTTACCAAAGAATTCATCAAATCTATGATTTCGGACACGGAAACATTTTCATCATCACGATGAAGCCAATAAAAATCCACACAATCAAGACCCAAAGCAGTAAGACTCTGCTCCAAATCAAAGCGGATATCTTCTTCGTTTAATCGTGGTGTCTCGCAGGCATCCACATCATAAAATCCGCCTTTGGTGGAAACAAAAATATCGGCAGGTTTTCTGCCTTTTAGCCACTTGCCGACTATTTTTTCCGATGCTCCGTCGGCATACAAACGGGCGGTGTCAATATGTCTGCCACCTAATTCGTAGTAAGCGTCCATAATCTGAAAGGACTCTTCTTCTGTGATGCCATCCCCAAAATAACCTGTTCCCAAGATAATTTTGGAGCTTCTTTTTCCGAAACTGTCTGAATATTTCATAGGTTTTCTCCTGTTAACGCTGTTTAGCTCTTAAATACATACTGTCTACTTCCGTGATTTCACGAATCACTTTGCAAGGATTCCCTGCCGCCAGCACCCCTGCGGGAATATCCTTTGTTACCACGCTACCTGCACCAATCACACTGCCGTCACCAATGGTAACACCGCCGCAAATGGTTACATTGGACGCAATCCACACATCGTTTCCGATGATGATCGGTTTTCCGTATTCAAAATCATGGGGATTTCCTTGTTCGTCGAAGGTAATTCGTCTCTCATCTGCAACAAGTGAATGGATGCCCGTTGCCAGGGTGCAATAAGGACCTACAAACACATTGTCACCAATTTTCACCTGATTTCCTGCAATAAAGGAAAAATGAATGTTAGCATAAAAATTTTTGCCAATCGTGATTTCTCGATGATTATCAATAAACAACGGGGCTTCCATACTACGATAGGCACCGAAATCGTCATTGGGAAACATCTGATGCAACAATTCTGTTTTTTTCGCACCGTCGTCAACACCCAGCTTATTATATTGCTCACAAAGACGGTGGCTCTGTTTTTGCACAAGCCCCAATTCTTCCGCAAGACAGTCATATATCATTCCATTCTGCATTTTTTCGTATTCTGTCATCAAAAAGCACTCCTTTCGGACAAATAACTGCTATTTTTATTATAGCACTCTTTTTTCAAAAATGCAATAATATCCATAGAAAAAGGATTCTGCAAAATAGCAGAATCCTTTTATGTCAGCTTTGTATGATAGATTATTTCCACCTCATCCACCGCAAGCGGTCCCCCTTCCCCTCAAGGGGAAGGCTTGTGAAGTTCTGAAACATCGCTCTCTCAGGCAAGCGAAGCGTTCTCGTTCATTTTTTAAGTTATTTTAGTACCCTAAGGTTTCTTCAATCAACAGTATTTCATATTCTGCTCCTGCAGGCTTGGTCCACAAAACAGAAAGGTTTCTGCAGATGCGATCAGGACTTTTACAATCGTAACATTTGTCTGCATTCACGGCGCAAGGAGTGTTACGGTTTAAGCGTTTGGCATTCAAGGGTGCCGCAATATTTCGGGCACGGTATAACGCAGAATTGTAATCGGGTGCCACCTTGTTGGAGCCGATGACCAGATACACTTTGGACGGTCCATAAGAAATTGCCGCCACACGGTTGCCTGTGTGGTCGATATTCACGATTTCCCCTTGTTCGGAAATGCCATTAACGGAACTGATATAAATTTCCGCCTGAGATGCCGCCAGACGGGTTTCGGGGACGGTCATATGTTCGGGTTTTTCGGCGTGCCAATACACAGTGTTGTGAGTGGCAAGTTTTGAAAAAACATCAAGTTCCTGCAAGGTGACAGAACCGCCCATTCCCACAGTTTTTTCGTTAATTTCCTGATTAAGATATGCCGCCGCACTTTCTTTATCGGAAAATACAGACACTTTGTATCCTTTTTCTTCTAAGTTAGTTTTTAAGATTGTAAAATCGTATGCCATAGTGAATACCTCGATTGTTGTAATTTAAAATGCTGTTGGTTCCTGCACAGAAATTTGAAAGGATGCTTCTAAAAGCTCTTCCTCAGTTGCATTAGGATGATCTCTGCAAAACTCCAGCATTTTGATTGTTTTATCCGCTTCCCATACTTTTGGAATTATGCTTACTATCGTTGACCGCTTGCAACCAACTGCCGCCAAATACCCAGCAAGCATACACTGATTTTTTGTCAATACTCTCGCCATTATCCCACTCCTTAGCAAACAATCATTTTTCAATATTATATCACACAATCCCCAAAATTGCAACAGTATTCCGATGGAGTATCTCTCCCTCCGTCTTTTGCGATGCAAAAGCCACCTCCCTCGTCAGAGGGAGGCAAGGAGAAAGTTGTTTTTCACACAAAAAGGGTTCCGCAATAGCGGAACCCTTTTCAATTTTACTTTGTATGACAGGCGCAGAAAAAACGATGCAGAATTAAGAAATCGAACCCGAAGCTGTACTTTGTGTACTGCGAGTGGTGAGATTCATTGATTCGGCGCGTTTTATCAAGCCCTATTGATTCGCTTTGGTAAGATACGATTCGTATCTATCCTTTGCTGCCGCCTCAGCCGCTTCAAACAATTCTTTTGCTTCTTCGGGAAATGCTCTCTCGAGGGAAGTGTAACGAACTTCGGTCTGCAGGAATTCCCGGAAGGAAGCGGTGGGAGCTTTGGAATCCAAGGTGAAGGGGTTTTTGCCTTCGTCTTTTAATGCGGGATTGTATCTGTATAAGTGCCAGTAGCCACATTCCACAGCTTTCTTTTCCTGCATCTGAGCACCGGATAAGCCGCCTTTGATACCGTGGTTGATACAGGGAGCGTAAGCGATGATGATGGACGGACCTTTATGTTTTTCCGCTTCTCTGAATGCTTTTAAGGTCTGTGCCTGACTTGCACCCATTGCAACCTGAGCTACATATACATAGCCATAGCTCATAGCAATCATACCGAGGTCTTTTTTCTTCACTTTCTTACCGGATGCCGCAAACTGAGCAACTGCACCGATGGGAGTGGATTTGGACGCCTGACCGCCGGTGTTGGAATAAACTTCGGTATCAAATACCAGAACATTGATATCTTTGCCGGAAGCTAACACATGGTCTAAACCGCCGAAGCCGATATCGTATGCCCAACCGTCACCACCTAAAATCCACTGAGATTTTTTGATCAGGTCACGTTTGTTTTTCAAGATATATTTTTTGTTGTCGCAATCGCAGTCACAAGCTTCTAATGCTGCAACCAATGCATCGGATAATGCACGGGTATTTTCACCATCATCAAAGCCGTCTACCCAAGCGGTAGCTGCTGCTTTTACATCATCATTTTTGGTGTTTTCGATGACTTCTTTTACTTTTGCTAAGATGGCATTTCTTGCGGTTTCACAAGCGGTGTACATACCGAAACCGAATTCTGCGTTATCTTCAAATAAGGAGTTTGCCCAAGCAGGACCCTGACCTTTCTGATTGGTGGTGTACGGCATAGCCGGAGCAGAACCTGCCCAGATGGAAGAACAACCGGTTGCATTGGCAATCATCATTCGATCACCATACAACTGAGTCATCAGTTTTGCATAGGGAGTTTCACCACAACCTGCACAAGCACCGGAGAATTCCAGATACGGAACTTCAAACTGAGAACCTTTTACGGTGTCTTTGTTCATGGGGTTTTTCTTTTCGGGTAAGGAAATTGCATAGTTCCAGTTGGGAACTTCTTTTTCCACCTGAGTTTCTAAGGGTTTCATTACCAGAGCTTTCACTTTGGCAGGACAGTTGTTGGCACAAACGCCACAACCGGTACAATCTAAAGTGGTTACCTGGATTTTAAATTCGTAGTTATCATAGGGTTTTAAGCCTTTTTTGGTAACAAAGCCTTCGGGAGCGTTGGCTTTTTCTTCTTCGGTTAACAAGAAGGGTCTGATTGCCGCATGGGGACAAACATAGGAACACTGATTACACTGGATACAGTTTTCAGGAATCCATTCGGGAACGTCCACTGCAATACCACGTTTTTCATATTTGGAAGTGCCCTGGGGGAAGGTACCGTCTTCTCTGCCTTTGAATGCAGAAACAGGTAATTTGTCACCTTCCTGATTGTTGATGACTTCCACCACATCTTTTACAAATGCGGGAGCATTGGTTTCTTTTTCTGCTTTCACATCGTCGGTAGCGTTAGCCCAATCAGCGGGAACGGTGATTTCTCTTACTTTTTCTACACCTGCATCCACTGCGGCGTTATTCATATTAACGATATCGTCACCTTTTTTACCGTAGGACTTTTTGATAGCTTCTTTCATATAAGAAACTGCATCGTCAATATTCATCACATTTGCCAGTTTAAAGAAAGCCGCCTGCATAATGGTGTTGATTCTGCCGCCCAAGCCGATTTCTTTTGCTAAAGAAACTGCGTCAATTGCAAAGAATTTAATCTTCTTCTGTGCTAAATGACGTTTCACGTTGGCAGGTAAGTTTGCCATAATTTCTTCATCGGTCCAATGGGTATTTAATAAGAAAGTTCCGTTTTCTTTCACATCTGCCAACATATCATACTGATTGATATAGGAAGCTTTATGACAAGCCAGGAAGTCCGCTTTCTTAATCAGATAAGTGGAACGGATGGGAGTATGACCGAATCTTAAGTGAGAAACGGTGATACCGCCGGATTTTTTGGAGTCATAGGAGAAATATGCCTGAGCATACATATCGGTATGGTCACCGATAATTTTGATGGAGTTTTTATTTGCACCAACGGTACCGTCTGCGCCAAGACCCCAGAATTTACAGCTGATGGTTCCCTTAGGAGCCACGTCAACAGGAGCTGCATCGGGTAAAGACAGATGGGTAACATCATCGTTGATACCGATGGTGAAATTGTTTTTGGGTTCTGCCTGATTTAAGTTATCGAGCACTGCGATCAGCTGTTCGGGATAGGTGTCTTTAGAACCTAAACCGTATCTGCCACCAACGATCAAGGGTTTGTTCGCTGCACTTGCATAAGCAGCGCAAACATCTAAATATAAGGGTTCGCCTAAGGAACCGGGTTCTTTGGTTCTGTCTAATACGGCAATTTTCTTAACAGTTGCAGGAATCGCACCTAAGAAATGTTTTACGGAGAAGGGTCTATACAGACGAACTTTTAATAAGCCGACTTTTTCACCCTTAGCGGTCAGGTAGTCGATTACCTCTTCAGCAGCATCACAAACGGAACCCATAGCGATGATGATGCGTTCTGCATCAGCTGCACCATAGTAATTGAATAAATCATAATTTCTGCCGGTTAATTTAGAAATTTCTTTCATATAGTTCTGGCAGATTTCGGGCACTGCATCATAATAACCGTTACAAGCTTCTCTTGCCTGGAAGAAAATATCGGGATTCTGAGCAGTACCGCGCAGAACGGGAGCATCAGGGTTCAAACTTCTTTCTTTAAATGCTTTTACAGCATCCAAGTCAGTCAGTTTTTTCAAATCTTCGTAATCCAATACTTCGATTTTCTGAATTTCGTGAGAAGTTCTGAAACCGTCGAAGAAATGCAGGAACGGAATTCTGGATTTGATGGTGGTTAAATGTGCCACGGCACCTAAGTCCATCACTTCCTGAACGCTGTTTGCCGCTAACATGGCAAACCCGGTCTGACGGCAAGCCATTACGTCGGAATGGTCACCGAAAATAGATAATGCGTGAGAAGCCAATGCTCTTGCGGATACATGGAATACGCAAGGCAGGAGTTCCCCTGCAATTTTATACATATTGGGAATCATTAAAAGAAGACCCTGAGAAGCGGTATAGGTGGTGGTTAACGCACCTGCCTGCAAGGAACCGTGCACGGTACCTGCAGCACCAGCTTCAGACTGGAGTTCTACAACTTTTACTTCGTTGCCGAAAATGTTTTTCTGACCTTTTGCGGACCATTGATCAACATTTTCTGCCATTGGGGAGGAGGGAGTAATGGGATAGATCCCTGCTACTTCGGTAAACGCATAGGAAGCGTATGCCGCAGCCTGGTTTCCATCCATAGTCATCATTTTTTTCGCCATAATGAGCTTGTCTCCTTTGCTTATTTTTTGAAATCGATTCTCTTATTATTGTCTATTCAACAAAAGAATACAAAGAGCAAAAAATTTATTTCATATTTTTTAACAATAAATATACGGTAGCATCCACCGATACTACCGTATATTATACCACTTTTTATATTATTTGTCAACAGAAAACAAAATTTACATAAATCAAATGTACTTTTTCGTTCAATCTGCCATAAAACGAGTTTTTTCGTATGTGAAACTACACTAATCGGCTTCTTTTGCCGCCTTCTGTAAAACTTCTGATATTTTTCTCAATTTCATCAATACAACGCTGACGAGCATCAATAGCCCCCCACGCCATATGAGGCGTAAAAATCACATCGTCACGATTTAGAAGCTTCTGATAGGGGCTGTCTTGTTGCATGGGCTCGGTGGAATACACATCCACCCCCAGTCCGCCGATTTTGTCGCTCAAAACCGCGTTAGTCACTGCTTCTTCATCAAACACAGCTCCACGGGCAACATTCACCAATACCACGCCGTCTTTCATCTGAGACAGACGCTTTTCGTTAATCAGATGATAGGTGCCGTCATTTAAAGGGGTATGCACGGTGATGATATCGCTTTCCTTACATAAGGTATCCATATCCACACATTCATATTCTTCCACGGGTGTGCGTTTATATGCCAACACACGGCAACCCATTGTTTTAGCGATGCTTGCCACTTTTCCACCAATACTGCCAAGACCTACCACACCCCAGGTGAGTGCAGACATTTCACGGAACACCGGTTCCACACGGTTAAATACGCCACACTTGGTGTAGTCTCCCGATTTCACAAATTTATCGTAGGTAAGCAGTTTGGTCGCCAAAGAAAACGCCATAGAAATGGTTAACTGCACCACACTGTCGGTGGAATACCCCACCACATTGCAAACGGCAATACCGTGTTCTTTGCAATAGTCTAAATCCACATTGTCAAAGCCTGTGGCGGTGATACAAACCAGCTTCAGTTTTTTTGCAAAAGGAAGATTCTCTTTTGTAAGTTTTACTTTATTTAAAATCAACACTTCGGCATCGGCAATTCTTTTAATTGCCTGCTCCTGAGTGGTCAAATCGTAAATAGTCACATCGCCAAGCTTGTGAATTCCCGATAAATCCAAATCATTGCCTAAAGTTTTTACATCTAATACTGATATTTTCATTTCATCAGTTCTCCTTTTATAAATCAACACCTAAAAAATGTTTTGCCAACAATCCCACGCCAAAGGAAACCACCGCAACACCAATGCTGATTAAGGTCATTTCCCAGAATCTGGGTTTGAATTTTTCGTCCTTTGCCACACTGATATAATAGGAAAACCCTGCAATAATCAGCACCACCATACCAAGCATATAGCCAAGTGCAGTTAAATACTCGCTGTTGGGTAAAAGCAAATAGGGCAACACCAGAAGTGCCACGGTAATCAGATAAGCAATTCCCGTGTAGGTACAGGATTTGAATGCATCCGTTCTGCCTTCACTTTTTGCTGACAAAAATTCACTGGACGCCATGGAAAAGGTTGCAGAAATCCCCATAATAAGTCCTGATAATGCAACCAGACGGGTATTTTGCATTGCAAGAGTAAACCCAGCCAGAGAACCTGTCAGTTCAACCAGGGCATCGTTCATTCCCAATACCATACTGCCCACATATTGCAGACTTTCTTCATCCAACATAGAAAGAAGTGCCTGTTCGTGTTCCTCTTCCTGCTGACGAATCAGTTTGCTTTCTTCCACTTCCTGTGCCAACAGTTCGTATTCTTTTTGGGCACCTGCTTCCCCTTTCTCCATCAGTTTCACGGTAAAGGTGAAGCCAAAGAGCCGTGCCATCAGCTGATAGCGAATCACTTTTCTCTTCTGAGGCTTCATTTCAATCCCTGTGTAGCTTTTCCAGATTTCATAATGAGCCTTTTCTTCTTTGGCAAGTCTGTGAAGGGTTTCTTTGTTTTCATCCCCTTTGGCAAACTGTGCGATTGCTTCGTATATCACGCTTTCGGTCAACTCATTTTGTTGCATCTTTTTGACGATCGCAAGCGCTTTTTCAGACAATGTTTTTTTCATAGTAATTTCCTCGTTTTTTAGTAAATTATATTCTATGATTACTTTTGGAAATTGGGATACAATCCTGATTCCGACATAGGTTCCCCGCCCATATACAAATGAGAAATATCTCCCACCCCCGTTGCACGAAAATGAGAATATCCTGCATCATCGGTTTCAGTCACTAAAGTAGTCACTGAAGTAGGTGCCAGAAAGAAACTGTTTTGTGCCACCACAGGAGGAATTCCCAAAAGGTATGCCATCACAAGACTTCCTAATCCAAAATGGCAGAACAAAGCGATGGATTTTTCTTCACCGCCACGATACACCATTCCCTCACGAATCCAGCCGTAACGGGACAAAAGTTCGTCAATCCCTGCCGTTACCTCAGGATAATTAGCGGGCGCAGTACTCTCTGTCATCCAGGTGGTTTCCTGCCATTTGTCAAAGGTGTAAAACTTGGGTTCATTGCACCATAAGGACGGAGGTATATCCCAGGTAACTCTGCTATGACCGGGAACACTTCCCTCTTTTCTGCCTTCAAATTCGCGAAGCCAAGGCAAAATTTCAAAAGTTTTTCCCGTTTTTTCAATGGTCGGCTTCAATGTATCTTTTGCTCTTCCTAAAGGAGAACAGTAAAAATCGTCAATAGGGATATTTTTCATACGCTCAGACAGTAATTCTGCCTCACGCCATCCCTTTTCGGTTAAGGAATCAATAGAATAATCGGGGTCTCCGTGACGAACAATATATATTTTCATATTATGCAATCTCCTTTTTCGTTTTTCTGCAATCGTTCCATAAAATTCCCGCTACGGTAAATAGGCACAATACTGTGTGGGTGACAAGCGGACCGTAGGAATAAGATAAAACATCATACAAAATCCAAAGCAGATTATTTGCAGCCTGCCAGACGCGGTACCCTTTCCCTGTTTTGGAAGAAACACAGCCCACAAAACAAAGAGTGGCAAGCAATGCGATTATACCGACAGCATCCTTTAACACTGCAATATTAGCAACAATAAAGGACAAGGCATAAACCACCAATAACCACACGGGAACATTTTTGTTCTTTTTCGTATAAAAGATGTTAATTAACGCCTGAATGCTTCCGATATAGCTGGAAATAGCACCGTTCACCCCATTATCGGTAAACAGATAGCTGGTTGCTACCAGCAGATTTCCTGCCAACACAAGATATAACGTTTTTTTGATGGTTTCCCCTTTGATTAACGATGCCACAATCAGCACCGCCAAACCGATTCCGCTTAAAATGTACGACATTAGGATAGTTTCCTCTCTTATGTTTGGTCAAATCAATTTATTCTCTTTAATGTTCTTAAATATGTTTTTTGCTCATCGGTAATCCGATAGCTTTCCACTGCTTTTTGAATAGTTTTGTGATGGGTCCAATCATCCAACAAATGATTTTGTAGGTATGGCACAGTTGCCTCGTACTGTTTGGCAAGTGCCGTGGCAAAATACCAGGCACGCATCATATTGATGTAATATTCACCGCTATGAACGTCACATACCATTTTTAAGTATTCGGGTTGAAAATGTTCTTCTAAGTAGTAGCTCATCAGTAAATTGATGGCATAACGAACGGTATAGGTTTCTTTGGAAGCTATCCATTTTTGAATATACAAAAGAAGTTTTTCGGGTTCTGTTTTTAAGATTTTCGGTTTCATCCCGTCGCAAGTTGCCCAGTTATCCACATAGGGCAAAAACGTCTCCAGTTTTTCGATACATTTGTCAAAATCACGTTCCCGTTCTATCAAAAAAGCATGGAGGTTGTTTTCTTCAAAATACCGATGAGGAAGATTTTTAAAAAAAGTTTCGTAATCTTCCAAACTTTTTGCATATGCTCGCAAAATAGGAACACGGATTCCGATGACGGTCTGTTTATCCACCGTGGGCATCAGTTTGGCACTAAAATCACGGTAGCCTTCTTCCCCCCTCAAAAGCAAATCTTTTTGAATCGTTTCATTTTTCATAAAATCAATACTTATTTCAATTTACTTTCAAATTTTGGAATCAAATCTGCCACAGGATATTCTAAAACCACAGGTTTGGTATAAGTATCCAACACCAAACCGCAAATTTTCTCATTCTTTTTCGCCATTTCAAGGCATTGCAGAACCGTCACGGAAATGGTGGAAAAATTTTCTCTGTAGTCATTGGGAATCTGTTCTTTATTGGAGAAAATCGGTAAAAAACATTTTTCTCCTTTTTTTAAGATATCCGGTCTGAATCTGATGGGATCAGATGCGGTTACGTTGTCTCCTGCCTTGGAATTCGCAAATTTTTCTGCATCGTTTTTACTCATCATCATACTGACCGGAACAATCACTTTGGAATCTCTTAAGCAATTCAATAACGGAAACAACGTTTCCTTACTCCGATTTTTTAAAAATTGGTCTTTTAAATATAACAAGATTTTGCCCGAACGTAAAAGTTCTTCATTCACCGGTTTACTCATTTTTAATCTCCTTTCAAACACACAAATACATAAAGCATTACCAAACCGCCGCTAAGCATTGCACCGCCAATAATATCAGAAAGCCAGTGCACGCCCGAGACCAGTCTTCCTGATACCATAAACATGGTAAATGCAACAAGAAGACCGTTCAGCCACCGTCTTAGTGCCACATTTTTAATACGCTGATGAACCTGCATCATCGCTGTTGGCATCACGCACAACACCAATAAAGTTGTGGACGAGGGATAGGATGCTTCCAAATAATTGTTGATAAGAATCGGTCTGTAATTGATAATGAATGCTTCAAAGAAAAGATACAACGCCAACACAATCACATAAAAAATACCAAGCAACAAAATGTCGGCATCCACTTTCAAAAGTTTTTTTCTTTTCGTCCATTGTATCAATCCAAGCAAGCCAAATCCCATCATGAAAAACACAGGCACAAGTCCCAACCAGTCTGTTAAAACATATAGCCACAAATGTACTCCTGTGAGGTCGTGAACAGCCTGATTCATCGTTGCAAAGCCGACGCTTGTCCCCTTGGGTCCGATTTGGCACACATCAACAAAGCAAAGTGCAACCGTCCAAATAAGAAACAGCAGCAGCAAGCCCACACCAATGCACACATACTTTTTATGTGCTCTTTTTGTTTTTTTCATTTTCTAATACCTTCCTTTTTTTTGAATTTGACGTTCGTCAAAACACAGTTTATAAGAAGGTATCAAAAATAGCAAGAAACGCATTGTCACAGATTTGACACGATTCGTGTCATTACCGTTTTATCAGCATAAATGCCTTAATAACCAGAAAGATAAACACAAAAGTGGCTGCATAGGGTTGGGAGCTTACAATAAACAGCAGAGTTGCAACAATGCTTAATATCAGAGATATTTTCTCTTTATATTTTATCCAGAACAGTGTACGAAAATTTTGGAAGGCAAGCGTCAGGAATCCGTATCCGATGAGAGTCATCACAATAAAGCAGTAGATATATTTTAAATACGGCGCACCCCCTTGTAAGGACAGCAGGGATACTTCCTGAATTGTTCCGTTTACCCTTTGCCCGAAAAAAGGCAGAAAAAAGAAAATGATACTGCTGATATCCAATAATCCGAATACTAAACTTCTAAAATAGTTTTCTTGCTGCTTACAATTCTCTTCGGCTATTGTTAATACTTCATTGCAGGATAACAATTCATCGACTGTCACCAAAAAGAATTTGGCGATTGCTTTTAGGGATTCAATGTTCGGATATCCACGTCCAGATTCCCACTTGGAAACAGCAGTACGGGAAACATAAAGCTTTTCAGCCAATTCTTCTTGCGTTAAACCTTTTTTCTTTCTGAGCTCCTGTAATTTTTCACCAAATTCCATAGGATTCTCTCTTTCTTGGATGAACGCTCTTTAATCCACTAAAATCAGGGCAATTAAGGACAACACCTCATCGCCGGTGTTTTTCACGCCGTGTCCCTGACCGGAGGGAGTGAAGCTTACCATACCGGGAGTGATATCCACGTTGGTTCCGTTGTCATTATAAATCCCTTTGCCGGAGAGGAAAACAAAAGTTTCGCTTTCTCCCACGTGCATATGGTATTCCACTTCTTCTCCGGGCTGTATCTGCACCAAAGAGTAAAGACGAATTCTCGGATCCCAACCATCAAAATCCGCAAAATTGGTTTTCAACATTTTTTCTTTGCCCTGAGCATTTAATTTGGTTTGCGTTTTTAAGTCTGCTAATTTCTTATACATAGTCAATTTCTCCTTGTATATCGATAGGATAGTATTTCTTTCTGTTTATTTTAGCACAATCATAAAAAAATGACAATACTTGTTACAGTATTGTCATTTTTAATTTTATATTTTCTTAGATTAATTCCTGTACATCAACATAATCATAACCTAAGCTTTTTGCAACGTTTTCGTTGGTACACTTATGGTCATAAATGTTGATACCGTTCATTAATCCCGCATCTTTTTTCACAGCAGCTTCCAAGCCCATATTCGCAATCATTCTTGCATAGGGGAAGGTTGCATTGGATAACGCCATGGTAGAAGTGTAAGGCACTGCGCCGGGCATATTACCCACACAGTAATGCACGATTCCTTCTTCAATAAATACAGGATTTTCGTGAGTGGTTACGTGAGAAGTTTCGCAACAACCGCCCTGGTCGATTGCGATATCCACGATAACCGCACCTTTTTTCATCAGTTTTAAATGTTCTTTGCGAATCAGTTTGGGCGTTTTTCCACCGGGAATCAGTACAGAACCGATTACCAAATCTGCTTCCTGCAACACTTTTTTGATATTTGCTTCGTTGGAATACAAGGTGGTAACAGATGCGCCAAACACATCTTCTAAGTAAGACAGACGGTTCAAGTTTACATCTAATAAAGTAACCTGAGCATCACTACCCACAGCTGCTTTTGCTGCATAAGTACCTGCGATACCGCCACCAATAATAGCGATTTTACCGCGTTCCACACCGGGAACACCGCCCAACAGAATACCGCGACCGCCAAAGCATTTTTCTAAGTATTTTGCACCTTCCTGAATACTTAATCTGCCTGCAATCTGGCTCATGGGACGAAGACAAGGCAGGTTTCCTTCTTTATCGGTGATGGTTTCATAAGCAACTGCTTTCACGCCACTTTTTAAAAGCGCATCCCCTAAAGCAGGATTAGGAGCAATATGCAGATAGGTGTATAAAATCTGACCTTCTCTTAAGTATTTGTATTCACATTCTTCCGGTTCTTTTACTTTGATAATCATTTCGCATTTTTCAAAGACTTCACCGGGGGTTTTTAAGATGGTGGCACCGGCGGCGGCGTACATCTCATCCGTAAAACCAACACCTGCTCCGGCGTTTGTTTCCACATAGACAGTATGACCGTCTTTTACCAACACTTCCACATTATCGGGAATCAGACCTACACGATATTCGTGATTTTTAATTTCTTTTGTAGTACCGATTACCATATCATAATCACCCTTTCTTTTTTGTGCTTTTTGCACTATCGATTTTTATTATAAAATTTTAGAAGCTATTTGTCAAGAAATTTGGTGGAATTTTTCTCTTTTTTTATGGAAAAATTCCCTATGTTCAAAGAGGATTTTTTTGTGAAAAAGTAATAAATTTTATGATTTCTCAATGCTAGCACATTTTTCCTTCGTTCGGTTACATAAAATCACCGCAAGCACTACTGCCAAAAGCCCTCCGGTCAGCTTCCCGATGACCATTGCAGGAATCATTGCCCCATCAAATGCCATGGTAAAGGCAAGATGGTCTCCCAGCACAAAGGATGCGGAAGTAACAAATGCCATATTGATAATAATTCCCCGGGAATTCATTTTTTCAATTAAGGTAAAGGTGGGAATACTGTTGGCTAAAGAAGACAAAAGCCCTACCACAGCATCCTCATTCATTCCCATCTTGTTACCAATCCAGCCAAACGGCTTTTTCAGAATTTTGGATAACACCGAAATCAGCGGAAATACTCCTGCCAGAATCATGGCAATGCTTACCACCGTCATAAAACCGTCGGTAACCGGAGCCATACCGGGAATCAGCACATATCCAGTTAGATGGGTGAAAATGCCTGCGGCAAGTCCAACAGTGATGATGATAAGCACCAGGTTTCCGATTCCCTCAAACACTTTTCTGCAAATGCCGGGACAAAAAACCAATCCCAAACAAGTAAGCAAAGAAACGAAAATCACAGGAAGTAAATTCAAAAGCAATTCTCCGATGGAAAATTCCATAAAAAGACCTGATGCCACACATCCTAAGGGAACGGTGGCAACACCGCACAAAATTCCGGTAAGCATATCCTGATGGTATTCTTTTTTCACCATTTTTAACGCCACGGGAATTGTAAAACAGATGGTGACCCCCATCATAGCGGCAACCACCAAGCCGTGAAAACGGCTCCAGGGAGTCTGAGAAAGGCTTACCGCAATGGAAGCCCCACCCATATCGTTTGCCACAAAACCACCCAAAAAGGAAGAGTCAATTCCTATCTGTTGACTAAGCCAACTGCAGGCAGGTGTCAAAAGATTTGCCAAAGTGGGAGCAATGGTAATCATCCCCACCATAGCAACTGCCAAAGTGCCCACAGAAAGAATTCCCTTTTCAAATTCTTCACCGATTTTTAAGTGATTTCCCGTGATACGATCCAATGCTCCCAAAAGAGCAAAGATACCAAATATCAATTCCAACATGATTTTAGTTCCTTTTTTGTTATTCTGATTTCCGAAACAACTAAAATGTCAAAATATCAAAATGTCAAGGTGTCAAAAAAATTAAAAGCAGATTTTTTCGGGATTTAAAATGTTTTTTTCGTCAAACACCTTTTTAATGCCCTGCATCATTTCAATGGGTACAGTTCCCAACTGTTTTTTCAAATATTCTTTTTTTGCATAGCCGATGCCGTGTTCCCCGGATACTAAGCCTCCCAGTTCTTCTGCTTTTTGATACATTTTATCAAAGCAGGTATCTAAGGTTTGTTTCCAATCGGCATCATTTAAACTGTCGCGACAGATATAAACGTGTAAGTTACCGTCTCCTGCGTGACCGAAACTGGGAATACGAACCTTCATTTCGTCTGCTAAAGCGTGGGTGAATTTAATGAATTCATCTACCCGATTCACAGGAACAACCACGTCACATTCGTCCATTTCGGGAGTGGATGCTTTGATAGCTTCCAAAAAGGCTCCACGAGCAGACCAAACGGATTTTTTACGTTCTTCGGTATCCACGATATAAGCATCCAATGCACCGATGGAAAGGCATAAATCTGCCACAGCTTTCATATCTGCATCCACCTGGGCATCGGTGTTACCGTCAAAGGTTAAGAGAATATACGCATCATTTTTGGTATCGGGGAATTTTTTGCCAAGATAATCTTCCGCAAACAAAATGGTGTCACGAGACATATATTCGATTGCGGTGGGAGTGATTTTGGAACGGAAAATCTGAGGTACTGCTTCAATGGCACTCTTCATATCAGCAAATGGAACCAACAAAGACAGTGATACCTTAGGAAGCGGAATCACTTCCAACACTGCTTCGGTGATGATGCAAAGGGTTCCTTCCGAACCGATTACCAGATCTTTTAAACTGTAACCGGAACTGTTTTTTGCAACTTTAGCACCCAGCTGAACAATTTCACCGTTGGGCATTACCACGGTTAACGCTCTCACATAATCGCGGGTTACGCCGTATTTTACTGCTCTCATCCCCCCTGCATTGGTGGAAATATTTCCGCCGATGGTAGCAGATTTTTCACCGGGATCAGGGGGATATAAAAAGTCGTTTTCTTCCACAAACGCTGCCAGTTCCATCAATAAAACGCCGGGCTGAACGGTAACGGTTAAGTTATCGGAATCCAGCTCCAGAATTTTATTCATTTTGGTGGTTTCCATTAAGATACCACCGCAAACGGGAACAGCAGAACCAACCAGCCCTGTTCCGCTTCCGCGAACAGTAACCGGAATTGTTTTTTCCCAAGCTAATTTCATTACCAAAGAAATTTCTTCGGTAGTCTGCACACGGATTAACACTTCGGGCATTTTTTCAATGCCGCCCAATTCATCGTGAGCATAGTCGGGGCTGATAGCATCGCCAACCAGCACGTTTTCTTCGCCTAAAATGCCCTGTAATACTTTGATGTCATCAAGGGTTACTTTCTTATACATTTGCTTCGCCCTCCTTTATTTTCGCAATCAGACGGGGTAAAATTTCACTAACGTCTCCCACAATGGCATAATGTGCCACATCAAAAATGGGAGCAGATTTATCGGTGTTGATTGCCACAATGCAATCGGAAGATTTCATTCCTGCCGCAAACTGAACGGCACCGGAAATCCCAAGACAAATCATGAATTTTGGTTTTACGGTTCTGCCGGACAGTCCAATCTGGTGTTTGGCATCCATAATATTACCTTCCACCAATGGTCTGGTGCAAGCAACCACACCGCCTAATAAATCAGCAAGTTCCTTTGCCTGATTACGAAGTGCTTCACTCATAGCACCTCTGCCCACGGCAACCACTACATCTGCTTCGGAAATATCAATATCCTTGGGTTTATCTAAGGTAGAAATCACGGAAATGGCAGAAGTCAGTTTGTCTTCTTCAATTTCCATATTCACAATTTCACCTTGTGCTTCTTTGGTGGGAGCAGGCTCGGTGAACACTTTATAACGAACGGTGCAGAACTGGGGACGGGTATCGGGCGAGATAATCTGCGCCATAATATTACCGCCGAATGCAGGACGAATCTGCACCAAATCGGTGTTTTCTTTCATTTCTAAAACGGTACAGTCTGCAGTTAAGCCTGCTCTCTGACGAGCCGCCACACGGGGTGCCAGTTGACGTCCTAAATTGGTAGCACCAACCAGGATAGAGGAGGGTTTCACTTTTTCAATAAAATCGCAGAAACAAGCGGTGTATGGCTCAATTCTGAAATCTTTCAGTTCAGGTTTATCATACACAAACACTCTATCCACGCCGTAGTGCAAAAGTTTTTCCACACTGTTTCCGATGGCAGAACCCATCATCAGTGCATACACGGGGTGACCTGTTACTTTGGCGAGTTCTTTTGCTTTGCCAAGCAATTCATAAGTTACTCTGTGAATAGCACCTTCCATGTGGTCCACATACACACAAACCCCTGTCCATAAGGATTTATCTACGCTTTTTTTCACATCTTCTTCGTAAGTTACCACACCGCCTGATTTTTTCACACAGAGCTTACACATTTTGCAGGCAGAGGAAATATCTAATTGATCATTTTCATATGTAATGGCACCAAAGGGGCAAAGGGATTGAATTTCGGGTGCTTTTTCTTTGGTGACAAGATTCTGATGGACTACTAATTTACCCATAATATTTCCTCCTTCCTACACCAGTTTCCGTTCCCGAATTAACTGATACAATCCTTCGCTCTGTTCATCCGCATTTCCGGAAATACTGCGTTTTTCCGCATTTTTTTCCGGCGGGAAAATCCGTTCTACCTGAGTGGCAGAACCCATCAAACCGTAATGGTCGGGGTTCTGATCGGCAAAATCAGAGAAGGAATAAATATCAATCAAATCATCGGTCACACTCTGAAGTACTTTATAAGAAGGAAGTCTGGGAGAGTTGATATCTCCGTCCACAGACAACAGACAAGGCATTTTGATATTCATTGTTGCAACCTTATCATCCAAAGATGCGGTCACGATGATAGAATCATCTGCCACATTGGTGACAGACAACACATTTGCCACATTGGGAATACCCAAAAATTCGGAAACTTCCGCACCAACCTGCGCAGTGTCACCATCGGTAGTCTGTTTTCCGCAAAGGATTACATCAAATTCCCCTGCTTTTTGAATTCCTTGCGAAATGGTGTAGGCAGTTGCCAAAACGTCTGCCCCTGCAAATTTCCTGTCAGAAAGTACGGAACCTTTTTTCGCACCCATACAAATAGCTTCGGTAATGATACCTTTTGCCTGGGGAGGTCCCATAGTAATAACTTCCACGCTACCACCATACTGTTCGGTTAAAGACAGTGCCATTTCAATAGCGTATAAGTCATAGGGATTCATTTTGCTCTGAATCCCGTCTCGTTTTAACACACCGGTAACCGGGTCCACCTCCACATTGGAAGAACCGGGTACCTGTTTGATACATACTAAAATCTTCATTGGTTTCTCCTTTATGATGTCGTTTCAATTAGGTTCTTCGTTACAGAGATTTCATCCAAAGAACTGCTTGTTCTACCCATTGGCTGATATTTTCGCCAATATGACATTCCATCTGAGCGGTCACTTCATTTCCCAAGCCAAAGCCGTGATGTCTGCCGGGATAAATATGTAGTTCAAAGGGAATTTTCGCCTTACTGTATGCTGTTGCCAAAATCAGAGAATTCTCCACGGGAACAATTTCGTCCGCACCGCCGTGCACAATATAAGCAGGCGCCGTGTTTTCATCTACCAGATTTTCTAAGCTGACAGATGCCAACTCTTCCGCGGTGAGATTGGGGTTACAAAGCAGATTACGGAAACTGTCCTGATGAGAAAATTCGGGGTTTCCTGTCACCACAGGATAAACTAACACCACACCCTTAGGTTTATTATAACCGTAAGGCATAGGCACCGCTTCCTGCAACTCGGGAAGCATCCACATGGTTGCCAAAGAACCACACAAGTGTCCGCCTGCAGAAAATCCAACGGCGTACACTTCTTCCGTGACCATACCGTATTCTTCGGCATGGTCACGGATATATTTCATGGCTTTGGTTGCCTGAATCAGCTGATCAGGGAACTTATTTTTCATTTTATTCACGGAGTAACGAAGCACAAAAGCATTAAATCCATAAGGAATAAATGCATGCGCAATAGGATCCCCTTCCACCAGATTATCCACAAATTCGTATCCGCCTCCGGGGATTACTAAGATTGCTTTTCTCTTGTACCAAGGGTTTTGGTCAGCAATGTATGTCCACAGTTCGGCTTCGTCATCCAACATTATTTTTTCAAATTTCATAGGAACTTTCCTTTCTTAGTCAAATCAAATTGTTGCTACTCTTCATACACACCGTACGTTGAAAGAATGTGTTTGCAAATATGATACATCAGCGAAAGCGCTTCCTGTTTGAGGCGCAGATTGCCTTTCGACAAAGGTCCTTGGGTTTGGGTTGCCCGGTGATAATTGAATAAATGTTTCACCTCTAAGGTAAAATACCCGTCAAACCCGGATTGAATCAACCCTCTCATCAGGGAATCATAATCGCAACATCCCATCATCGGCATCATATGCTCATCTAAAAATCCACGGTTATCGTGAACGTGAATTGCACCTAAATTGCTGCCTAATTCCAGAATTTCTTTTTCGTGGTCAATCTTATCAATATTAGCATGTCCCACATCCCAGGCAGCACCAAACAACGGATGGTTCATATATGCCACCATTGCGTTTAGGTCTTTGGCATAAATGGGAAAGTAACACCCTTCTCCACAATGTTTGATGGTGGTATTTTCAAATAAAATATGCACATCATTTGCTTCCATTACAGGAATTAACGCTTGAAAGTAGGGAGCATTTGTTTTAAAATATTCCTCTGCTCCGTGGGGATATTTGATTTCGGGGAAGAAGCCGGAATGCACCACCATCTTGGAAATTTCCAGGATTTTGCACGCCTCAATGGCACGAATTGCGGCAGAAATTCCATATTCTGCTCGTTTGCCCTGCAAAATGAAGCCCGGGGCATGTGCCTGCACGAAACGAATCCCCAAACGGTCTGCTTCGGCTTTGGTTTTTTGGATTTCATCCCGCCATCCATCACGCAAAAACCAATGGTCACAATCATCTAACACACTGCCAAAATCATAATCCAAATACCGAAAAGGAGTATCGGCAAACAGGGAAACCACCTGAGATGGCGTATCTGCATAAGCTTCCATTCCTTGAATGGTTGTGGCTATTTTCATACTATCTCATTCCTTTTGTCCGAAGAATTATTGTTCTGCGAACATCCATTTTAATACATACTGGATGTATTCGTCCCAGAAGGTCCAACAATGAACCCCTGCAGATTCACGATAGGTATAGTCAAAATCCAGCGTTTTCATTTTATCACGGAACTGAATATTTCCTTCATATAAGAAATCCTCGGTACCGCAACCCATATACACACGGGGTTTCACATCCAGTTTATTGGTTTCTTCTGCGATGCAGAACAAATCTTCAGAAGCAGGCACCTCCGGATTTTCTCCAAACACGGGCACCATAATATCCGGGCAACCTTTGGTCCAACCGCTAATATCAGCCACGGCAGAGAGCCCAGCACAAGCTGCATATTTATCGGGATTTTTAAGACCGATTTTCAATGCACCGTAACCACCCATGGAAAGACCTGCAATAAAATTCAGTTCTCTCTTGCGGGGAATTCCGAAAAATTCTTCCATTAAGCGAGGTAATTCTTCGGTAATATAGGTATAGTACTTCTCCCCATATTTCATATCGGTGTAAAATCCTTTTCCACCAAAGGGCATTACCACACAGATACCATACTCCTCTGCATAGCGTTCAATGGAGGTACGACGCATCCAGATGGTATGGTCGTCACTTAATCCATGCAGTAAATATAAACATTTGTATTCACCGTTCTCCACTTTACCGTCCACACCGATTTGTCCTTCGGTGCTTCTCTGAGGCTTAATCACATAAGAGGTAGTCTGAAATCCTAAAGATTCACTGTAAAATTTTGCTTCAAAAAATGCCATTGTTGTTTCTCCTTTTGTCAATTATAATACAGTATAAAATCATCGTTCTTCCCTAAAATACGGATTTCCTAACCCTTCGGGAGGCTGATGTTCTTTTTTATTGCTTAAGCTGGTGATAATCAGTACGATAATGGTTACCACGTACGGAAGCATTTCAAACAGTTTTTTGGCATTTACGCCACCAATATTCAAATAAATCGGGATAACATATAAAAGACCAAACAGAAAAGAACCTAAAATGCTGACAGCAGGTTTCCATACGGAAAAAATAACCAGCGCGATTGCTAACCAACCACGGTCACCAAATGCATTATTTGCCCAACCGCCGCTGGAATAATCCATTACGTAATAAAGACCGCCAAGACCTGCAATGGCACTTCCGATACAGGTAGAGAGATATTTATATTTTGTGACGTTAATGCCCACGGCGTCGGCAGTTTCAGGGCTTTCCCCCACTGCTCTCAAATGAAGACCGACTCTGGTCTTATTTAAAATAAAGGATGCGAGCAATGCAATGGCGATTGCCAAATACACCAAAAAACCGTGTGACAAGAAGGCTTCTCCAAACCATCCCAAATGTTCAGCAAAGGGAAGGGGCGTT
>JAFYVF010000056.1 GCA_017549265.1 Clostridia bacterium | reverse complement strand
GTTACCCGAAGGCGTACACATTGTACGCCGAGTGGTGAGGTTCATTGATTAGGCGCGGTTTTTCAAGCCATAAAAGAAACGTATGCACGGTATGCTTCGTATATATCTGCTTTGTGTGCTATTTCGTACGGTGCGTGCATCGAAAGAAGTGCCACACCTGCATCAATCACATCGGCACCCAGGTTTGCAATATACTGGGCAACGGTTCCACCGCCGCCTTCGTCCACTTTACCGAGTTCAGCAAACTGGTACGCGATATCATTGTCATCAAAGATTCTGCGGAGCTTTGCAACCATTTCCGCGCTGGCTTCGGATGAACCGCCTTTTCCGCGGGAACCGGTGTAACGAAGCAGAGTCAGACCACATCCGAAAATGGGAGAATTCTGCTTTTCATACACTTCTGCATACATGGGGTCATATGCTGCTGCCACGTCGGAAGATAAACACAAGGTGTTTGCCATCACTTTGTTAATACGAACACTGGGTTTTAATTCTTCTAAAAAGTATTCTAAGAATCTGGACTGCATACCGGAATTGCCCATACTACCCACTTCTTCACGGTCAGCTAATAACACAACTGCTGTTTTCTTGGGAGTTTTCGTTTCCAAGAGACCTTCGAAAGCAGTGTAGGCACACACTCTGTCATCGTGACCGTAGGATGCCACCATACTGCGGTCAAACCCTAAATCACGGGCTTTGCCTGCAGGTACCACTTCGATTTCCGCAGAGTAGAAATCTTCCTCGGTAATCTGATATTTTTCTTCTAAAATTTTTAATAATGCAGTTTTTACTTCATCGGATTCTGCATTCAAATCGGGATTGGAGCCGGATAACACCATCAGTTTTTCACCGGGAATGCCTTCGGTCATTTTTTGAGTCATCTGTTTGGATGCCAAGTGAGGCAATAAATCCGTCACCATAAAGATGGGGTCATTTTCCCCGTCACCGATAGCAATTTTCACGGTTTCACCGTTTTTCTTCACCACCACGCCATATAATGCCAGAGGGGTTGCAACCCACTGGTATTTTTTAATGCCGCCGTAATAATGGGTGCGAAGATAGGAAAAACCGCCCTCTTCGGTTACGGGAGAGGGTTTTAAATCCAGACGGGGAGAGTCGATGTGTGCGGCAACTAAATTGATGCCTGCTTCCAAATCTTCTTCTCCGATTACACAAAATACAGCGGAACGGTTTCTGTTGATATAATAAACCTTATCCCCTGCTTTAAAATCTGTTTTGTCTGCAATATTAAAAAATCCGTTTGCTTTGGCTTTTGCTTCAAAATATTCCACCGAGAGACGCTCGGTTTTGGCAACCGTTAAAAACTGTTTGTAATCCTCGCAAAACGCTTCCGCTTTTGCCTGATAGTCGGTTCCTTTATGTTTTTTGAATAAGTGTTCTTTTTTCATGGTTTCCACTTCTCTTTCTTACAGAATGGTATCTAACATCCTGTCAATTTTTTGGTAAAACTCGGGGAGAGTTCCGTTGTTTTCTATGATAAAATCTGCCTGCTCGTAAATTTCCTGAGCGTTGATTCTGGAAAGTGCCTCCTCTTCAGTAAGGAAATCTCTTGCCATAATCCGTTTTAGGGTGGCATCGCTTTTGGTCACCACGGTTTTATCGCAGAATTTCACAATATCGGTGGCATAAAGCACTGCCCCCTCAATCACAATGTGCTGACGGGAGTGGGCATCTATCTGCTCTTTTACCTCAGCAGTGATGAGAGGATGCGTAATGGCGTTTAAACGCTTCAATGCTTCAGGATGAGAAAACACGTGCTCTCCCAGCTTTTTTCGGTTTAAAGTGCCGTCTGCGTTCAAATATTCATGTCCGAACGCATCTATCACCCAAGACAGACCAATTTTGCCCGGCATTAAGATATCTCGGCTGATTTTATCGCCGTTAATCACATAAAACCCTTTGGTGCGCAGATAATTGCAGAAGGTAGTTTTTCCGCTTCCGATTCTGCCGTAAACACCGATAATCATACCATCAACCCCTTATTCTGCCAGTGCCGCTTTGATGGCGATGGCACATTCCACACGCTTTTTCTGCATCTGACAAGCAATGTCGTAAGGTTTGTATAAATCTTTTTCGTATTTTAAGGAACTTGCACTACATCCTGCGCTGCAATAGAATTTTGCAAAACAGGAATCGCAACCGTTTACGGTGTAGATATCACGGTCACGGAATGCTTCGGGCATTTCGTAGGTGCCGTCCAACACGTTACCGATTTTATATTCGGGTTCATCTGCAAACTGATGGCAGGGGAAAATGTCTCCCGAGGGAGTAACCGCCGCATATTCACAACCTGCACCGCATCCTGAAATACGGCGTAATGCACAGGGGCCGTTATCCAAATCAATCATAAAATGGAAGAAATTAAAGCGATTTTCGCCGCTTTTTTCCCGTTTGATGATTTCTTCTGCCAGTTTTTCATACTCAGCGAAAATTTCGGGCAAATCGTCATAACCGATTGCCATAGGTAATTTTTCGTCTAAGGTAACAGGTTCCACGGAAATCTGTTTAAATCCTAAATCTGCCAGGTGCAGAACGTCATTGGTGAAATCCTTGTTATCTTTGGTGAAGGTACCGCGGATATAGTAATCCATCTGTTTTCTGTCGTTGGCAATCTTTTGGAATTTGCCAATGACTTTATCGTAGGTGTCTTCCCCTTTGGCTGTTTTTCTGTTCTTATCGTGAACTTCTTTACGTCCGTCGCAGGACAACACCACATTATCCATATTTTTATTCACATATGCCATCTGGTCTTCGTCAATCAACAGACCGTTGGTGGTGATGGTAAAACGGAAATGTTTGCCGTGTTTTAAGCCCTGTTCTCTGGCGTATTCCACGGTTTGTTTCACCACATCGAAATTGAGCATGGGTTCGCCGCCAAAAAAGTCAATTTCAATATTTTTTCGGTTCTGAGATTTTGCGATAACAAAATCAATGGCTTTTTTGGCAACCTCTAAGGGCATAATGCTTCTTACCCCGTGAAATGCTCCCGTTCCCGCAAAGCAGTAACGGCAACGCAAATCACAATCGTGTGCCATATGAAGACACAGTGCTTTTACGGGCGGAGTTTTGGTTTTGGCGTCACGGAAAGGTTTATAAATATCGTGGGAATATAAGGTTCCCTGCTCTTTTAATTCCTTGATTTCAGAGATTGCTTCTGCCAAAATTTCTTCGGAATATTTTGCTTTTACTTCCTCGGAAATTTTAGTTTCGTCAAATTCGTATTCGCCCAGCAAATCATACACGGCATCGGAAACTACGTGCACGGAACCGGAATAAATGTCCAGTACAATATTATTCCCGAATAACTGATATTTATGTATCATTTTGGTTTCTCCTTTATTTCCAATCGTATTTGGTGAGTTTTCCTTCCAAGCGGAAATGGGAAAATCCGTCCTGACGGAATGCCTCATACGCCACAATGGCAACCGAATTGGAAAGGTTTAAACTGCGAATTTCTCCAATCATGGGAATTCGCAGGCAGGTTTCTTGGTTTTCTAACAAAATTTCTTCGGGAATTCCTGCAGTTTCTTTCCCGAAAATCAGATAGCATCCGTCTTCAAAGGTTGCCTCGGAATAATCACGGGGCGCTTTGGTAGTTAAATAATACATTTTATCCCGATTATTTTGATTTTTTTCATAAAAATCGGCGATGCTGTCGTAATAAGTGATATCCACATCGTGCCAGTAATCCAATCCCGCACGTTTTAATTTTTTATC
>JAFYVF010000055.1 GCA_017549265.1 Clostridia bacterium | reverse complement strand
TTCTGAAACAGTGTTTCCATCGGTACGTCAAGAATTTTTGCAATCACATAAATTTCTTTATCGGTTGCACTTCTAATTTGACCTTCTAATTTGGAATAGCTGGTCGGGTTCATATCGCATCCCATAATTTGAATTTGTGCAATAAAGTCTTTTTGTTTGATTCCTTTTTCTTTTCTCAATTTTTCAATATTTTTTCCAACCAGATTCTTGTCACCGTAAATTTGTTTACGAAGCTTCATAATAATATAATTCCTTTTTAGAATTTTTATTCTATTATATTCCAAAAAAGGCTTGACATAATTCCAAAATGGAATTATAATAAAATAAAATTCTGTTTTAGAATTAAAAAAGGAGAGAAATATATGGCAGAAACAAAAGTATTCAGATTGTTAAACGGTGTGACTTCAGAAAATATTTGCGATGCAGTGGAAGGTTTTTTAAGGGATACTAAGGCTATGACTGTCCAATCCGGGAAAACCGTGGAAGGATATTTTATTCAAGGTAAACAGGAGTCAGACGGCTGGAAAAAAATTTCCGGAACAGATTTGGCAATTTCTGTCCAGATTTTTCAGTCAGGTGATGTGATTAACGTGACTGTGGGCTACGGCAAATGGTCAGATAAAATCGGTGCCGGAGCTTTGGGGTGGTTTGTAGCAGCTCCACTTGCAATTACTGCTGTTTTCGGTGCTATGAAGCAGAAAAAATTACCGCAGGAAATTTTTGATTTTATGGAAAAGTTTATTCTCAGTGGCGGTCAGAGTGTGGCAGTAGGCCTTTCAGGCACCAAAAAACTGTCAGACGATGAAATGAGTTGTCCTTGTTGCAAAGCCATCAATCCAAAAGGAACCAAATTCTGTTGTAATTGCGGAACCAAGCTTTTGAAGCAATGCCCCGGCTGTGGAACAGATGTGGCGGATGGAATCAAATTTTGTCCTGAATGCGGACAAGCATTATCATAATCGTAAAAAAATAATAAAAAAGGCATCTCAGAAGAGATGCCTTTTTTTGTATCACTATTGTATATTACATGCCGGAGTTGGCGATGGAATCAACCACATCCATACCTTCGATAACCATACCGAATGCGGCATATTCACCGTCTAAATAGAGTGCATCGGCGTGCATAATGAAGAACTGACTGCCTGCAGAGTCAGGATCCATTGCTCTTGCCATAGACAGAACACCACGGGTGTGAGATAAGTTGTTTTCCACGCCGTTGGAGGCAAATTCACCTTTGATGGAATAACCGGGTCCGCCGGTACCTGTTCCGTTGGGGCATCCGCCCTGAATCACAAAGCCGGGAATGTTTCTATGGAAGGTTAAACCATCGTAGAAGCCTTTTTCAATTAAGGAAATAAAGTTTTCCACGGTGATGGGTGCCACATCGGGATACAGTTCTGCTTTGATGATGCCACCGGTTTCCATTTCGATGGTCACGATGGGTTTATTGGCATCACTTTTATCCACGGTAACGGTTTTCATGGTAATGGTTGCTTTTTTATTGCTAATTTCGGAAAGAACATCCGTTTTTGTTTTCGCGTAGATAAGTTTCAGATCATCTATTTCCAGAATCAAGTCGTTTCCGTCAACAGTAAAAACAAACAAAGGCTGGGTTGCTGTAGGAATTGTCATAATCACAGAGTTTTGGTCCAAAGTCCAGTTTGTTTTTATAACGCTGCTGTCGTTACCAGCCAGGATTCCGGTACCGTCTGCATTTAATATGATGTAGAATTCGGGGACATTTTGGGAGAGTAACACACCGTTTTGTTCTATGCCGGTATAGGCGTAATTACCCACAACGTTGTTGCTTTCTGTGAGTTGTGCTTCCAGATAAACAGTGCTGGTGGTATCATCCCAGCCAACTTCTTTTCCAAAAGCATTGGCAACTGCTCTTACGGGCAGATAGGTGGTGCCGTCCATGATGAAGGGTTCCACGGGGTTGCCGTTGGCATCAGTGGGGGTGATTTCGTTGCCGTCCACCACGATTTTAATATCACGGTAGGTCACATCTTTTTGCAGGGTGGCAGAAGTGCCGTTTTCTTGCGAAGTCACAGCATTGTTTTTGGTAAAGTATAAGTCTTCGTCTTCCAAAGAAATTAGGCGATGGCCGTTTACCGTCAATGTTTCCGGTGTCAGCTCTGGGTTAACGGGAGTTAATGTGAGTTGGTTTTCATTTTGTACCCAAGTGAGATCTACGGTTTGTTCTCCATTCGTCACATTACAGGGATTGTCTGCATTCAGATTTAAATTTAAAGGTATTGGATACGTTGTTGTGTATGTTCCCACAATGCTTTGGCTGTTGGCAGATTGATTTTTAATGGAAACGGTGTTGGTGGTATCATCCCAAGAAACGTCTTTGCCGAAAGCGTTTGCAACTGCTCTTACGGGAAGATAGGTGGTGCCGTCCATAATAAAAGGTTCCACGTAGTTGCCGTTGGCATCGGTGGGAGTGATTTCGTTACCGTCTACCACAATGTTAATGTTGCGGTAGGCAAGTTCTTTCTGCACGGTATCGTTTGACGCAAAACCGGTTGCAGTAAAAACGGTTGTACCGATAAGAATTCCGAGGAAAAGACCTTTACATTTTTGTTTCATAGTGAAACACTCCTTTCATAATATCAGTGTATGTTTTTTTGGTTTCTTTTTGTTTTTTTGCTTCAGACGGTGGTGGGTTCTTTTTCGGAAAGCTTTTCCGTCTGTCTTCTGGCATTGCCCAGCATCAGTTTAATGCGGTTTAACTGATTTACTTCGCTGGCGCCCGGGTCATAGTCCACTGCGGTGATGTTGGCAGTGGGGTAACGGCGTTTTAATTCTTTGATTGCGCCTTTTCCCACCACGTGATTGGGTAGACACCCAAAGGGCTGAATACAAACAATATTGGGGACTCCTGAAGTCAGCAGTTCTGCCATTTCTCCGGTTAAAAGCCAACCTTCCCCGTATTGATTTCCGATGGACATAATGGGTTTGGCAAGTTCCGCAATTTTTTCGATTGGCATAGGCGCATCGAACCGCTTGCTGTGATGCAGGGCTTGCACGGCGGGTTTTCTCAGCTTGTTGACCAATGCGATGGCGCCGTTTGCAATCCAGTGCCCGGTTTTGGGTTTTCCGAGGTAATCTGCCTGGTAGTGATTGTTGTAAAATCCGTATGCAAAGAAATCCAGCATATCGGGAACCACTGCTTCGGCACCTTCTTTTTCCAGAACATCTACTAAGTGATTGTTTGCAAGAGGCATATATTTTACCAGAATTTCACCCACGATACCAACCCGTGGTTTTACCAAGGTTTCATCAATGGGGAATCGGTCAAATTCTTCCACAATTTGCCTGCAAACATCTTTAAATTTGAATTTACTATGTTTATTTGCTAAGGAATCAACAGCAATTTCCTGCCATTTTTTGTGCAGAGCATCTGCAGAACCCGGCACCAATTCATAGGGACGGACTCTGTACAGACAGCGCATCAGTAAGTCACCGTAAATTAAGGTTTTCACGGCATCTAAAATCATACCGGGACTAAGGCTGAACCCTTCATTTTTTTCCATTCCGTTAAAGTTTAAAGAAATTACGGGAATATGAGAAAGGTCTGATTTTTCCAATGCACGGCGAATGAATCCCACATAGTTACTTGCTCTGCAGCAACCACCGGTCTGGGTCATAATGATGGCGAGCTTGTCGGTATCATATCGACCGGAAAGGACTGCTTCCATAATCTGACCCACCACGGTAATGGAGGGGAAGCAAGCATCATTATTTACAAATTTTAATCCCGTGTCAATAGCGCTTCGGTTATCGTTATCCAGCACTTCAATGTTGTAGCCGTGATTTTGGAACACAGGTTTTATAATATCAAAATGAATGGGGCTCATCTGGGGAGCTAAAATGGTGTAGCCCTCATCCCGCATTTTTTTCGTGAATTCCGCACGTTTTGCCACGGGAACCTGATAGTTTGCGGTAATCTTTTGGGTTTTTCGCAATTCGATTGCAGCAATCAGACTGCGGATACGGATACGAACTGCCCCCAAGTTGTTGACTTCATCAATTTTTAACAGGGTATACAGTTTGTTACTGCCTTCTAAGATTTCGTTCACCTGATCGGTGGTAACTGCATCCAGTCCGCAACCGAAGGAGTTGAGCTGAATCAGTTCCAGATCATCCCGCTTGGAAACAAATTCGGCTGCAGAATAGAGACGTGAATGATACACCCATTGGTCTACCACGCGAAGGGGTCTGTGAGGGTCAAAGTCAAGGGGGAGAGAATCCTCAGTAAACACACAAAAACCGTAGGATGCAATCATTTCGGGAATTCCGTGGTTAATTTCGGGGTCAATATGATAGGGGCGACCTGCCAATACAATGCCGTGTTTCCCTTCTTTTTCCATCCATTCCAACACACGTTTTCCTTCGTTGCGGATGTCATCTTTGGCACGGCGTTGTTCTTCCCAGGCTTTACGGACAGCATTTTTCACTTCTGTGGCAGGAATATTCCACTGTTCACGGCAGACTTTTATCAGTCTGTCGGCAACCGTTTTTTCATCGGTAAATGCAATGAACGGTCTTAGGTAAGTAACTTCCTGATTTGTGATTTTATCAATATTATTTTTTAAGTTTTCCGCATAGGAAACTACCATAGGGCAGTTAAAACGGTTTTGTGCACCCTTGGTTTCCTGATGTTCATAAAACACACAGGGATGAAAAATGGTCGAAATCCCTTGTGCAATCAACCATTCAGCATGCCCGTGGGCAAGCTTTGCAGGATAACATTCCGATTCGGAGGGAATGGACTCCATTCCAAGCTCATAGATGGCTCTGCTGGAATAAGGGGATAACACCGTTTGGAATTTTAATTCCCTAAAGAAGGTAGCCCAGAAGGGATAGTTCTCATAAATGTTTAATACTCGGGGGATACCGATAACGCCTCTGGTTGCTTCTTGTTCCAAAAGAGGTTCGTAGGAGAAAATTCTGTTTCGTTTATATTCCATCAGATTGGGGCTTTTGTTGGCTTCCTGCGTATTGCCCAACCCTTTTTCGCAACGGTTTCCGCTGATGTAACTTCTGCCGCCGGAGAACTTGTTCACAGTGAGCATACAGCTGTTCTGACAGCCTTTACAGCGCACAGAGGAAGAAGTGTATTGCAGATTGATGATTTCATCTAAAGAAAGCATGGAGCTTTTCTGACCGGTATAGTTTTTCCTTGCGATGAGAGCTGCACCGAATGCACCCATCAGTCCGGAAATATCGGGGCAGATGACAGTTGCACCCGTGATTTTTTCCAGCGCACGGAGCACCGCAGGGTTATAGAAAGTGCCTCCCTGAACCACGATGTTTTTGCCCAGCTCACTAATATCTGCCAGCTTGATTACTTTAAATAATGCATTTTTGATAACGGAATATGCAAGTCCTGCGGAAATATCGGAAACGTCGGCACCTTCTTTTTGTGCCTGCTTCACGTTGGAATTCATAAATACGGTGCAGCGGGTACCTAAATCCACCGGTGATGTTGCAAAAAGAGCTTTATGGGCAAAATCTTCCACCGAAAGGCCTAAAGAAGATGCAAAGTTTTCAATAAAGGAACCGCAACCCGAGGAACAAGCTTCGTTTAATACCACGGATTCCACACAGTTATTTTTCAATCGGATGCATTTCATATCCTGACCGCCAATATCCAGCACGCAGTCTAAATCGGGACTGAAAAATGCTGCCGCGGTGGTATGGGCGATGGTTTCCACCTCACCCTCATCTAAGCATAATGCCGCTTTTAAAAGCTGTTCTCCGTATCCTGTGGAGCAAGAGCGGACAATGTTGGCTGTTTTTGGTAGTTTTTCTTTCAGCAATTTGATTGCTTCTATGGTGGTTTTAATGGGGTTCCCCTGATTATTGCTGTAAAAAGAGTATAAAATCTGTCCGTTGGTTCCGATGAGCACCAGTTTGGTGGTGGTGGAACCTGCATCAATTCCTAAAAAACAGTCTCCTTCGTAGGTTTCAAGTTCTTCTTTCGGTACCACCGCACGGGAATGTCTCATTAAAAATTCGCTGTATTGGGCTTCATCGGAAAATAACGGTTCCAGTCGGGGCATTTCAAAGGTGATATGGTCGTCGTTTGCTAATTTATGAAGCACCGCATCCATGGGCATTGGTTTGGCTTTTTGGGTTCCGGTTGCATTTTTTGCTTCCAGTGCCGAACCGATTGCCGCAAACAAATGGGAATTATCCGGGTCAATGATCGTTTCATCAGTAAGATGCAAGGTGCGGATAAAAGCGTTTTTCAGCTCAGGTAAAAAGTGGAGCGGTCCCCCTAAAAACGCAACTTTTCCGCGGATGGGTTTTCCGCAGGCAAGTCCTGAGATGGTCTGATTTACCACAGCTTGAAAAATTGATGCCGCCAGGTCTGCCTTGGAAGCACCTTCGTTGATTAACGGTTGAATATCGGTTTTGGCAAACACACCGCATCTTGCGGCAATGGGATAAATTTCCTTATAATTCTGTGCCTCGTCATTTAGTCCCTTGGCATCTGTTTGCAGCAGGGACGCCATCTGGTCAATAAAAGAACCGGTACCGCCGGCGCATACACCGTTCATTCGGGTATCCAATCCATCGGAAAAATAGATAATTTTGGCATCTTCACCGCCAAGCTCAATGGCAACATCCGTGTCGGGGGCACAATAGGACAGAGCATCTGCCGTTGCAACAACCTCTTGCACAAACAGTATGCCAAGATTTTTGGAAAGATTGATGGCACCGGAGCCTGTAATTGCCATTTTCAGTTCACAGTTCCCAACCGTTTGTTTTGCTTCTTCTAAAAGTTGCAGCAAGGTTTGTTTGGTTTGTGCCTGATGCCTGCGGTATTTTTGAAATACAATATTTTCTTCGTGATCCATCAACACCAGTTTTACGGTTGTGGAGCCGATATCAATTCCTGCTAAATAACTTTTCAACGTAACACCTCATCACATGGAATGTGCGCTTTCAAATTTTGTATGGAATTCTAATTATCTAAGAATTTGAAAATGTGGTTTTCTATCATTTTCAACATTTTTCTACATTTTTACTAGTATATCATATTTTTAAAACAATGTCAATAACTGCATTGCCTGCATTATTTGCGGACAGGTGAACAGGTGTGATTTTCTCAGTGCTACAGTTCTTGACAAATTATGACAGATGTTGTATAATAGGCGCAAGTAAAAAATTTTTTTCAGTTTAACAAGAGGTGTTTGTTATGTTTATGATTGGATTGTCGCTTCTTTCATCCGGGATTGCCTTTGCGGCTGTTATGAGTATATATCTGAGCGATTTGAAGAGCAAGACATATTTTCGGTATATCCGTCCTTCTGAGGTACAGTCCATGGAAACAATGATTACAGTTGGATGGGTGTTGGTTGTTGTAGGTGTGATTGTGATGCTATGTGCCTGGGCAAAGCGAAAACAAGATTGTGCGGCACTTGCTTTATACAATGCTCAAACGCAAAATCATTGTCCCGTTTGCAATATTGATGTGGTATCTTATGCACAGCATTGTCCTATCTGCGGAAGAACGTTCAGACAGTAGAAGCCGGGATTGGTGAAAGGAGAATTATTATGAGCCGTACAACTTATCAATACTACTATCACGATTTTTACACTACCCATGGACGTCTCGTTGCATATTTGCAGCAAAAAGGGTATCAGTATATTATTGAAAATAACGAATACGTATGGAAAAAAGGTGTTGGCTTTTGGACAGCAATCAAATACGTTAAAATTGAGTATGCCCCCAATAATATTGTCGCAATATCCGGATGGATTCGGATGGTGGCAGATAAAGAACGTGATTTAAGCGGATTTATCGGGATGGTTCCAAAAAAACAATTGCAGAACTTGTTGGATGAGCTTCGCACACAGATTTGTTAATTGAATATGAAAAAACCGTTGAGGAATTTCCTCAACGGTTTTTTATTGATTGTGTAAGAGGTGTGGGAGTTATTCAGCTATTGTTCCGTAGATACCATCTTCATACATCACTTCGGTTCCTGTTTCTAACATACTATCTGTAAGAAACCATCGATCTTCAATTTTTATCAGAGTGCAGTAAAAATAGCAGGAATCAACTGTGGCATTTTCAACCAGTTGGTCAATATCTGAATTTTCAAATGAAACCACGGAGAAATCGGGAATTCTATTGTGGTTGAGGTCATTTTCTACCAGGAAACAAACGCTGACTTTGCTTTCATCTTTATATTCTGCATTGCGTAGGGAAACTTTGGTTTTTTCCCATACCTTTTCGTAAAAGGCAACAACAAACTCTTCGTCTGCAATTTCTAAGCCGTTGTCGGCAAGTTTTAATCTTTCCTGTTCCAGCATCATATCCGCATGGCTTTTTTCACCGCTGAGAACCTGGCGGATGGAGTCTCCTTCCGGTCCTGCAAATTGCTGATACAGCATGGAGTCCGGCGACAAATAGGGGGGAAGATCGAACGGTTTTGCCTGGTAGTTCATTTGGGCATAAAGCATCGCGATTTCTTCCGGTGTTTCAGGTAAGTCGGGTTCAGAAGCAGGACTTGCCTGTTGTTTATTACAAGCACAAATGGTAAATATCATCATCGTTAAAAGAAGGAAGCTTAACAGTTTTTTCATGATTCATCTATCCTTTTTCTATTTTTTCTTACCAAACAGGTTTTTCACAAAGCCGAACAGATTTTTACCGTCTTCCACTGCATTGGACACTTTTGTGTATTCGTCAAAGGTTCCTTCTGCAATCATTTGTTTTCTGCCTTGTGCAATCAATTCTTCTTCCACTCCCACAGATAAGGAGTCGGCAACATCGTTTGCGATTTCTTCTCCCAGATTTCTGCCGCTTTCTTTGTAAAGCTGTTTGGACACTTCTTTGGAATATGCTTTTTGCTCTGCAGTCAACGTAACAGCTTTAGGGGTACACTTCGTGAGCAAAGAATTGAATTTATCGGAGAGACCGGTTGCCATAAACGCTCCCTCAAAATCGGTGGCGTTGGCAGATGCTTCGCCTAAAGCACGAAGTTCGGTGAGAAATGCATCCACTTCGGGTTTTACAGGTTCGGGAACAGCATAATAGGTTTCAAAAAAAGTTTCTCTGGCTGCAACGCAGCTTTTTACGTCTTCCGTCATATCAAGAGCCCCTTTGTTTTATTCTTTTTTTATTAGTATAACATATTTTTTTAAAAAAGTCTATATCAAATCAGTACAAATCAAAGTTCGGTTTCTTGTGGATTTTGCGTTGTAACATTTTTTATTTTTTATAAAAATGCTAAAATTCTCCAATAAACTTGTTGACAAATCAACATCTTTGTGCTAAAATATACTTGTTGATTTGTCAACAAGTATATTTTTGTGAGGAAATATTCTTATGATCGGACGTTTTGAAATTTTTTCGTTAGGCTTATCTCAGCTGACTGCAGCTTGGAATAAAATTGCCAATGAGGAACTGAAACCCTTTGGTTTAAAGGGGAGAGCCTCAGTTTATATGATCGCTCTTTATAAAAGTGAAGAAGGGTTAACTTGTGCCAATCTTTCCGAAATGTGTCAAAGAGATAAG
>JAFYVF010000054.1 GCA_017549265.1 Clostridia bacterium | reverse complement strand
TCAAACAGCTTTTGTTCATATTTTTTCACATCAGAAACTGCCACAGCATCTAAAAATCCTTTGATGACCGCATACACTATTGCCACCTGACAACCTACACGCACAGGAGCGTTTCTGCCTTGTTTTAACACTTCCACAAGTCGCTCGCCAAGGGCTAAACGTGCTTTGGTATCTGCATCTAAGTCACTTCCGAACTGTGCAAACGATTGCAGCTCTCTATACTGTGAATAGAGCAGTTTTAATTCCCCGGACACCTTTTTCATCCCCTTAAGCTGAGCGGAACCGCCCACACGGCTTACGGAAATACCCGGGTTGATTGCAGGCATAATGCCCGAATGGAACAACTCGGTTTCTAAGAAAATCTGTCCGTCGGTAATGGAAATCACGTTGGTGGGAATGTAGGCAGACACGTCACCTGCCTGGGTTTCGATAATGGGCAGGGCAGTGATGGAACCGCCACCGTATTCTTTTGCCACACAGGCTGCACGTTCCAACAGTCTGGAATGCAGATAGAATACATCCCCCGGATATGCTTCACGTCCGGGAGGACGGCGGATGAGCAAAGAAAGAGCACGGTATGCCACCGCGTGTTTGCTTAAATCATCATAAATAATTAAAACATCTTTGCCTTGTTCTCTGAAATGTTCTGCCATTGCACAACCGCTGTAGGGGGCAATATACTGAAGAGGTGCGCTTTCTGCAGCAGTTGCAGAAACAATAATGGTGTATTCCATAGCACCGTTTCGTTGCAGTTCACTTGCTAATTTTGCCACAGAGGTACTCTTCTGGCCGATGGCAACATAGATACACAGAACCCCTGTGTTTTTCTGATTGATAATGGTATCAATGGCAATTTCAGTTTTCCCGGTTTGACGGTCGCCGATGATTAACTCACGCTGACCGCGACCAATGGGAATCATACTGTCAATTGCTTTAATTCCTGTCTGTAACGGCACATTTACGCTTTCACGTTCAATAATGCCGGGAGCTTCCGATTCGATGGGACGGGTATCATCATATTGGATGGGGCCTTTTCCGTCAATGGGTTCACCCAAGGCGTTTACCACACGACCTAATAAATTTTTACCAACGGGTACGGATAAAACTTTGCCGGTACGGGACACATTGGCACCCTCACGGATATTGTTTTTGTTGGATAAAATGGCAACGGACACAGTTTCTTCTTCCAAGTTTTGTGCCATACCAAAGCTTCCGTCTTCAAATTCCAACAGCTCGTTTGCCATACAGTTTTTTAATCCGTAAACCTGAGCAATTCCGTCACCCACTAAAATAACTTTCCCCGTTTCTTCCATTTGCACACGGGATTTATAGTTTTCAATTTGTGTTTTGATAATCTGACTGATATCTTTCGGATTCGTCATAATTTCATCACTTCCTTCATCCTTTGCAGGCGTTTTTGCACACTACCGTCAATCATCTGATCCTCTGCGGTGATGGTGAATCCGCCAATGAGCGTTTCGTCAATTTGATAGATGGGGCAGATGTGCTTTCGGTACTTATCTTCCAGTTTTTTGATGAGTTTTTCTTTTTGCTCCTCTGTTAAGGGGATTTTGGATGTTATGGTTACGGTGATGGTGTTGGAAACTGCCATTTCCAGCTTGAAAAACTCTTCGATAATTTCTGAAAGTGCGGTGATGTGACTGTGTTCACATAAAAGTTTTAATAAAGAAACCACATCTTCCGGCAACTCCTTGCCAAAGGCCTCCTCAATGGCCAAAAGCCGTTCGGACAAGGGCAGGGCAGGAGTGGCAAGGTACATAGGATACTCAGGGATTTCACCGAGTACCGTAGCAATTGTTTCTAAACTTTCGGCATATTCTTGCACCTTGCTTTTTTCCATGGCAATGGCAAACAAGGCTTCCCCGTAAGCTTTACTTGTGTCCTTCATATTCGCCACCTATTTCATCAATTAAGGAATCAATCAGCTTTTTGTGGTCTTCTTCGTTCATTTCACGTTCCAACACTTTGCCTGCAAGCATTGTACCCACGCTGACAATCTCTTCCTTAATGGTTTGTTCTGCCTTTCTAAGTTCCAGTTTGGCATCTTCTTCTGCCTGACGGCGGATACCGTCTGCCTTTTCTTTGGCTTCTGCTATGATTTGTTGTTCTCTGATCTGTGCAGTTTGCACGGCAGACTGAATCAAGCTATCTGCCTCAGCTTCGGCACCGGATAGCTTTTCTTCGTATGCTTGTTTGTCGGAAAGTGCTTTTCTCTTTGCTTCTTCGGCATCTTTGTATTCGTTTTCAATGGTTGCCTGACGCTCAGCCAACATTTTCTTGACGGGTTGATACAGGAATTTTTTCACCAAAAGAAATAGAATCAGAAGGTTGAGAAGAGCAAACAGCATTTCCCACAGATTAATCGAGATAATCGGTAATGATTGCATATGACATGCTCCCTATCTGTTTTTTTAGGTTTATTTGGGTAACTGAGACATGGTGTTTACTAAAATATCTACCAACATCTGGGGTGCCACAAAAATTAAAATAATAGCAATAACCAACGCATACAGCCCGGTGGTTTCTGCAATTGCACAACCCATCAGCATAGTGGTGGTAACACTACCCTTGGATTCGGGCTGACGGCCGATTGCTTCACAGGCTTTTGCCACGGCGTTACCTTCCCCGATACCGGGGCCGATGCCGGCAATCATAGCCAGACCTGCACCTAATGCACATGCACCTAAAATTAAACCAATTGCGAGTTCCATAAAAGTACCTCCGTTTATAGAAATTGAATTTTTAAGCTTCTTAAATTTTTTATGCTACTTGTTTGTTTTCGTTTTTTCTTTGTTTTTTTAATAGTTTTTTCTGTTTTCTTGCTTCGTGTTCTTCTTGAGGATAAGCACCTGCCACATTCATCATGGTAAGCATTGCAAAGATAAACGCCTGCAGACATCCTGAGAATACATCAAAATAGATGGATAAAATTGCAGGAATTCCCAGACGGAACCAGGGTAACTCACCAAATAGTCCCGGTAACCATCCAAATACCAAAGCGGAAAGTCCGGACAGCGCTACTGCCAGTAAGGTGGAAATAACTGTTCCTGATAAAATGTTTCCGTAATGACGGAAACTCATGGAAATGGGGGTTGCAAATTCGCTTAAGAAGTTGATGGGGGCAAGCAGTGCCACAGGTTCGGTAAAACTCTTTAGGTAATAAAGAGGACCGCATTTGAACTTATAGTATGTGATTAAAATAAATACCAAAATTGCCCAACCGCCCACCACGTTGATATCGGATGTGGGAGGAAACAGCCCGATTAAAGAACTTAAACTGGATACAGCAGACAGGGCCAACATGGCAACAATAAAGGGAGCGTATCCTCTAAATACTCCGCCCATATTTTCGTGGACAAGTTTGTCTACCTGTTCCACAATCCATTCTGCAATGAGTTGACGTTTCAATTTGGCCCGTTCACTGATTCCGTGCACCATATATAAACAGAAAAAGAAAATGGTTACAGTGACGAGCAAAGAGTTTATCTGAGATTCTGTGACAGGAAAATTCTGAATGGGCATGGGAATGGTAAAAAAGATACGGGCGCCCGTCAGAGCAATTCCGTCACTTTGAGGCTTTGTTAACACTTGAATGCCCATCCCTACCAAAAGAGGCAGAATCATCATCACGATATAAAAGGTATCCACCAGCTTAAAACGACGGCTTGTTTTGGTCAAGGAATATCACCTCTTTAGTCTTTGATTTCTCTGATAATGAGAGGACGCAGTGACACCGCAATTCTTGGGAATAAGAAGGGAATCACTACTGCAATTAGATGAAACAGGGGTACGAAATATCCCACCAGGGCAAATGCCAACAGGAAAAACATTCGTGCCGTCTGTGAAAATTTCACTAAGGTTTTGGCATCCTTTTCTTCTTTGGTAAGAGCATTCTGGACGGTAATGCCCATTAAAAGAAAGTTGCAAATTGCACCGAGCGCTCCCCAAATGTTACCAAGTAACACGGAAATATCCCACTTACCAAGAATGAAAAATACCGCTTCCATCAAGACACTTAAAATAAGGGTGATCACAGCAATATAGCGGGTTTCACGAAGGACGGTTGCATCTATTTTTTTCATAGTTACACCTCTGGAGTTATTTGCAAAGTTGCAGAACAAAATCTATAATATCATTCTATCCTATTTTTGGAAAAATTGCAAGAAAAAACACAAAAAATTACTTAATTTTTTGTCAATTTTGTCTTAGTTGTTGAAAACACGGAAAAAATATGATAAAATGAGTCATAAGAAAGGAGGTAGCAAGATGGAAAAAAACCAAGAAAAAACGTATCTTTGTATTGATTTAAAATCCTTCTATGCCTCCGTGGAATGTATGGAACGGGGATTGGATCCTATGAAAACCAATCTTGTGGTTGCAGACAGTTCCCGCACGGAAAAAACCATTTGTCTTGCGGTAACTCCTTCTTTAAAACAATACGGACTATCGGGACGTTCCCGCCTTTTTGAAGTGGTAAAACGTGTTTCCGAGGTCAATGCAGAACGTTTGCGTCGGGCACCCCAACACAGTTTTTCGGGAGAATCCCATCAGTCTGATTTTCTGGAAAAGGATTCCTCTCTCAAGCTGACTTATTTAGTGGCACCGCCTCGTATGGCGCATTATATGGAATACAGTACCCGTATTTACGACGTATATTTAAAATATGTTTCTCCCGATGATATCTTAGTGTATTCCATTGACGAGGTTTTTATTGACCTAACTGCATATTTATCTTATTACAAAAAAACGGCAAGAGAACTTGCCTTAACGATTATTCGTGATGTGCTCTCCACCACGGGCATCACTGCCACCGCAGGAATCGGCACCAATTTATACCTTGCCAAAATTGCTATGGACATAAAAGCAAAAAAAATGCCTGCCGACAAAGACGGTGTTAGAATTGCATTTTTAGACGAGCAAAGCTACCGTAGGGAAATGTGGAACCATCAACCGCTGACTGATTTCTGGAGGGTGGGGGAAGGTTCTGCCAAACGTCTGGCAGGAAAACAGTTGTACACGATGGGCGATATTGCAAAAGCCTCAGTTTCACCCTATGGCAGACAGATTTTAAAAAAACTTTTTGGCATCAACGCCAAACTGTTAATTGACCACGCCTGGGGATATGAACCTTGCAGCATCGCAGAAGCCAAAGCGTATATTCCCGAAAACAGAAGCTTAAGTTCAGGGCAGGTATTGTCTGTTCCCTATGATTACGAAAAAACGAAACTGATTGTGCGGGAAATGACAGAGCTTATGGCATTAGACTTAGTGGAAAAACGTCTGCTCACCGACCAGATGACCTTAACCCTTGGTTACGATACCGAAAACGTCACCAAAAATTACCGTGGCAACGTGGAAACTGACCGTTACGGCAGAAAAACACCAAAATCTGCTCACGGAACCGTCAATTTAGATGAAATGACATCGTCCACCACGCTGATGCTGGAAGGAATTTTAAGCTTATTTGAACGGATTGCAGATCCGAACTTAACTGTCCGCCGTGTCACAATTACGGTCAATCACTTGGTGCTGGAAAAAGAATATCCAAAAGAACCAATCTACGAGCAACTGAATTTGTTTACCGATTTTTCCGAAAATCAGAAAAGAGAAGCACAATTACAAAAAGAGCGAAGTCTTCAGGAAACTGCCATAAAACTTCGTAACCGTTTCGGGAAAAATGCTATATTAAAAGGAACCAACCTGCAGGAAGGTGCCACAACCATAGACAGAAACCGTCAGATTGGCGGCCATAAAGCGTAAAAAAAGCCTCCGTTGATGAAACGGAGGCTTTTTATTTTCTTTACATCTGAGTTTTTTTCGAGGCTTTGGCATATTCCAGCAGTTCCTTTCTGGAAGAAACGCCCAGTTTACCATACAGATTTTTGTTGTGATACTTGAGTGTGTTTTCGGAAATGCCCTTTTCTGCCAGCACTTCTTTTGTGGACATTCCTGCAACATAGCAATCGAAAATCGCTTTTTCCGATGCGGTTAATGTTGGAATTTTTTCCGAAAAATATTGGATGTGTTCCATATCAAGGGAATTGATTTCCAAGGTTTGTGTTGGTTCATTGGGGGTTGAAAGCTGTGCTTCAAGGGATGCGATTAAGCGGTCCTGATGTTGTATCATCAGATATACAGTAATTAAAAACAACTCAGTAATAATATATGAAATGGATAAAAATTCAAAATCTGTTTTCACCAGCTGACCAACCAGCCACACACAAATATTCACAAACACAGATGCCAGGATAATCACCGCATGGGCAGTAGAATCAATTTTCTTTTTGATAATCGCCTGAATCACGGAAGTGATCATCACAGCAAAATATCCAATCAGGTAAAAAAGATATACCGAGTGCCAGGGACCGTATTCTTTGTTCAGCACGGAAATACCATTCACGGTTTCTAAGGTAACTGATTGATAATAAATGTTCAGGTAGCCGGGGGATGCTGCAATCAGAAACACGATGACGGAAATCCCTAAAAGAAGATGAGGAACCCATTTTTTATACTTCAATTTTGACACGTGAAGAATTGCCATAAACATAGAAAGAGGCAAAAATACCGAACCGAGATAGGATACCCGGTTTGCCCATAAAGCTTCCGCTAAGGTGGGTGACACAGACAACCAAAAATATCCCATATTCACAATAAACACTGAAATAAACAGCACCACAAACCAGGGTTCTTTCTTTTTGATACAAATAAAGTACCCAATAATCAAAATGAAGGACAGAATGGTGGTTGCCAGATATATCATAGACATACTTGTGGTTTTATCACCAATCGTGGTGCATCCGGATAACAATAACACGGATAAAAGGCTGATAAAAATCGCCGATACTGATTTATTTTGCATGGAAGGGTTCTCCTGAATCATTTCTTCATTTTAAAGGGATTTAATATAAATTCCCACACTTTTTCCCACCCTTTTTTTAAAGAAAAATTTATTTCCCACACTAAAAAAATAAAAAAGTGTGGGGACTTTTTTGGAATTATCTTTTATACTTTTGGTATAAAAGATAGAAAAGAGGGCGATTTCTTTTTGGTGTGTTGCTTGTGATATATAGCATCATTATACCACAAAAGAAACATTCAGTCAAGGAGAAAAAGCTATGAATGAAAAAAAGAACACAAAAATTTTCATGATTGTTGCAACACTTGTAATGCTTATCGGCAGTGCATAAAGACACTTATAGCGGAACTCCTCTGGAGTTTTCCGCAGAAAAACCGTTTGATGAAGCTAAAGTGATGGTTTGGGAAACATTGGATACTCTCGTGTCTGTTTGCCGACCGGAAGATGTAAAACTATAAGGAGCAAAAAAAGTTCTGCCTGATGATTCGGGCAGGACTTTTTGGTATCATTTTTTTCAAATTTTTCTCAAATGGTTTACAGATGTTTCATACTGTGATATAATAAATGAAATAAGATAGGTGCAGGTGATTTTTTTGTATCGAAATATTTTAAATATGCCATACCCCAATCCCGAAATCGAAAAAGATTTTCCCGATGCAGTGCTTCGGGGAGCTCAGTTTGCCCCCTTTGCCGCTTTGACAGGGCACGATGAGGCAATCAGTGAAACCGCTCGTTTAACGGATGGGGAAATTTTGCTTTCCGAATCCCGACAGGAAGAAATTAACCGGGTTTTGCAGTATTTGTTGGAACACCTTTGTGAACAACCGAATATTTCGGTCACCTATTTTGTGCCTGATACCAAAAAACAGGGTGGGGCATATATCACCAAACAAGGCACTTTGATAAAAATTCGCACCACCGAGCAAAAACTGTTGTTGGCGGATAGTACCGAAATTTTCATTCCGAGGATTGTATCCTTAGAAATTTTAAAGAAATAGCCGTATGAAAAAACTTGCATTTTTTAATATACACCCCAAAAGTTAGACACTTTTGGGGTGTATATCATTTCACGAGGGGATTTATTGTGTTAGCTAAATCTGAACAAATCACAAAAAATTTCTTATTTTCCAAGAAATCGGATATCAGTTCTCCACAATTCAGAGAAGTTCTGAATATCTGCATGAATATTTTCATCCATTTCTTGACAAAACCGATATGTTATCTTATAATGACAAAGATGTGCCATGCTTGAAAATCCGAATAAACAACGGCAAATTCAAGGGAATCTATCATATGGCATCAGAACCTTGCAGTACGTATTAAGATTCTCCTGCCAATGCGAAGAAAAAGGTTGCAAATTTACGATAAAGTCAGGGGAGCAATATTGTGTGGAAGCTTTTTGTGACATAACACAGCGGAGGATAACAATGGACGATTTTTTATTAAATTTTCTCAAAGTAGGGGAGCAGGTGTTAGTTCTTTTCTTACTGATTGCGGTTGGTTTTTTGTGCAATAAAGGAAAGCTTTTAACCAAGGAAGCCAACAAGCGTATTTCAGACCTTGTGGTCATTGTGGTGGTGCCTTGTGTGATTATTAAATCCTTCTTAAGAGAATTTAATCCTCAGATGTTAACACAGTTGCTGTTGGCGCTTTTTGTGGCGGCACTCTCTCATATCGCAATGATATTCTTATGTCGCCTTTTCATTCGTGATAAGGATGAACAACGAAGAAGAGTGTTGCAATTCGGCGCGATGTTTTCCAATGCAGGATTTATGGCAATTCCATTGCAGGAAGCATTATTAGGAGCAAACGGCGTGTTTTTCGGAGCAGCATATTTGGTGATGTTCTATATTTTTTCGTGGAGCTGGGGCGTTTTTCTGATGACGGGAGACCGTTCCAAAATCACCGTGAAAAAAGTTTTGGTTACGCCCGGTGTTATCGGTGTTGTTTTGGGAATGATTCTGTTTGTATCCTCCGTCAAACTGCCCAATGTGATTACAACCACATTAACCCATATTTCAAACCTCAACACCCCTCTTCCCATGATTGTGGTAGGGTATTATCTGGCAGAAAGTAACTTGTTGGAAGCCTTAAAAGATAAGGGGAACTACATTTGTACGGGGCTTCGTTTGATTCTTTTTCCGCTTCTCACACTCGGAATTTTATATTTTTGCGGTATCAGAGGAGACATTTTAATGTCTATGGTAATCGCCATCAGTGCACCCGTTGCCGCTATGACAACCATGTTCTCCGAAAAATTCGGAGCAAATACCATTTTGTCTGTTCAATTGGTATCCTTGTCCACCGTGCTTTCCTTAATCACCATGCCCGTGATTGTGGCTTTGGCGCAAATGATTGCATAATCATTATGTCATGGTAATGTTCTTCATAATTTGACGAAATTGGCGTATTAACTGCATAAAATAACCTATATTTTTCCCAAAGGATGTGGTAAAATGGTAATATACATCTATAATGACTTACAATTTGAGGTGGATTATGAAAGCATTGGTAAAAACAGCAAAAGGGAAAGGTTTTGTGGAAATTTTAGAATGTGACAAACCCGTTCCCAAAGCAAATGAAGTGTTAATTAAAGTTGCATACACCGGTATCTGCGGAACAGATATCCACATTCTGCACGATGAGTTTTCCTATTGGCCTCCCGTGATTATGGGGCACGAATTCTCCGGTGTGGTGGAAGAAGTGGGCGAAGGCGTTACCGGTTATCAAAAAGGTGACAGAGTGGTTGGCGAGCCTCATAATTTGGCTTGCGGCAAATGTCACTTATGTCGTAACGGAAAAATTCAGATTTGTGACAGTAAGCGTTCCATCGGTTGGGGAATTGACGGTGCCTTTGCGGCATATCTTTGTATGCCTGAGAATCTATTGCACAAAGTGTCCGACAAAATTTCCCTAAAATCTGCAGCAGTGGCAGAGCCTTGCGCCATTGTTGCCCATCAGTTATTGGAAAAATGCGGCATCACTCCCGGTGATGTTGTGGTGATTATGGGGATGGGTGCCATTGCCATTATTGCAGCGCAGATGGCAAGAGCTGCCGGTGCAGGACAGATTGTGATGTGCGGATGCACCAGAGACACCGGTATGCGTCTGGATTATGCTAAAAAGACCAATTGCTGCGATAAATTCGTGAATGTGGAAAATGAAGATATTGTTAAAATCATCAACGAAATGACCGAAGGCAGAGGTGCAGACGTGGTGGTGGAAGCTGCCGGTGCAACTCCTGCCATCGTGAATGCATTGAAAGTTATCAAAAAGGCAGGCACCATTTGTGCCATTGGTTTGACTGGGAAAGATACTATCTCCATCCCCTGGGATATTGCAATGAAAAAAGCCATCACCGTGCAGTTTAATATGAGTTCCAGCTACAACGGTTGGGAAATGGCGCTTCGTATGATGGAAAACGGTATGGTAAATGTGGAAGATATGGCAAAAGTGATGGAAATGGAAGAATGGGAGGACGCTTTTTCTCAGCTGGAAAAAGGAGAAGCCATTAAAATTCTGTTAGATTGCGGTGAATAATTATTATGAATAACATATTCGAAACAACCTTTAAAAACATCAGCGGAATTTGCGTACAAACCGAAACACTTCGGGCAATTTTCCTGCCCGAATACGGTGCAAAACTGGTTTCTTTGGTGTATAAACCCCAAAACTATGAACTCTTGGCTCAGGATGAAAATCCGATCTATCTTCCCCAAAGCGAAACAAGTAACTACACCGAGCAGGAGGTGTCCGCGGCGGATGATTTATTTCCCACCATTGACCCTTGCAAAACGGGTTTTGCCAATGATACCGAATATCCGTGCCACGGGGAAACCTTAAGAGTAAAACACGATTATGTTATCGAAGATAACAAACTTGTGATGAGCTTCACCTCCAAAAAATTCGGATACCGTTTTGTGAAAACCGTGTATGGCGGTGATAGGGGAGAACTCAAAACAGCCTATGAAATCACCAACCTGACCAATACGGATTTTCCCTGCATTTTCGGGCTTCACTGTATGCTTCGTGCAGAAGCGGGCGGCAAGGTTATAACCTTTGAGGAGCCGGGAGATGTAACCGTGATGTTTGATGAAAATGCGCAATTCGGTGCTCGTTGGGAGCAGGTGAAGTTAGCGGAAGCGATGCTTACCTCTGACCCATACGCCAAAGACGGTAACGCTTATAAATATTACCTTTGTGATAAAAAAACGGCAAACCAATGCGGGTATTTTAACCCTGTTCTCAACAAAAATGTGATGTTATCTTATCAAAGCGAAGGGATGCCGTATCTTGGAATCTGGATGAATAACGGTAAATTCAAAGGAATGTACAATGTGGCATTGGAACCCTGCAGCGCACCTTACGATTCTCCCGTCAACGCCAAAAATAAGGGCTGCGAATTTCTTATCAAAGCAGGGGAGACCTATGGTGTTGAAGTTTCCTACGATGTAAGATAGCAGGAGAGGAAAAATGGAAAACTTTTTATCAAATTTTTTAACGGTAGGAGAGCAGGTTTTGGTTCTCTTCTTACTGATTCTGGTTGGTTTTTTATGTAATAAAGCAAAGCTTTTAACCAAGGAAGCCAACAAGCGTATTTCAGACCTTGTGGTCATTGTGGTAACACCTTGTGTAATTATCAAATCTTTCTTAAGAGAATTTAATCCTGAGATGTTAAAAATGTTGCTGCTTGCACTTTTGATTGCGGCATTATCTCACGTGGTGATGTTTTTATTTTCCTATCTGTTCATTCGGGATAAAGAAGAGCAAAAAAAGAGAGTGCTGCGGTTTGCCTCCATCTTTTCCAATGCAGGATTTATTGCCCTGCCTTTGCAGGAAGCGTTGTTAGGAGAGATTGGCGTGTTTTTCGGCGCGGCATATGTGGTGATGTTCAACATCTTTGCATGGAGCTGGGGACTTTGTTTGATCAGTGGTGATAAATCTAAAATCACCGTGAAGAAAATTCTGTTTTCGCCCGGGATTATCGGAGTTGTCATTGGGATGATTCTGTTTGTTGCATCCGTGCAACTTCCCGATGTAATTAAAACCACCTTGACCCATATTTCCAATCTGAATACACCCCTTCCTATGATTGTGGTGGGCTATTATTTAGCAGAATCGAATTTGCTGGAAGCGTTAAAAGATAAAGGCTGTTATTTGTGTATGGGTATGCGCCTGATATTCTTTCCGCTTCTGGCACTTGGAATTTTATACTTATGCGGTGTAAGAGATGCAATATTCGTGTCTATGGTTGTTGCTATCAGCGCTCCTGTGGGTGCGATGACAACTATGTTTTCAGAAAAATTCGGGGGAAACACCATTCTTTCGGTTCAGTTGGTATCCCTATCCACCTTATTCTCTATGGTAACAATGCCTGTGATTGTGGCACTTGCTCAGATGATTGCATAATCGAAAAAAGGACTGTAAAAAAAATTTACAGTCCTTTTTTATTGTGAATACAACAAGGTTTCGGGGTACCCGACCGCAATCTTTGATTGCGTTATCGGGTCGGGTTCTTATTTCATAATTTTCATATATTGGTAGGGGGTCTGCCCCAGATTTTTTTTGAATACTTTAATAAAGTTAGACGCATCGGGAAATCCGCATTGGTATGCAACCTGCGAAACCGAAACACCTTTGTTCAACAGATGCATTGCCTCGGATAACCGTTTTCGTTTGATGTATTCGGTGGGGGAAATGTTCAAGTATTTTTTGAATTGGCGTTCCAATGTTCCCACGCTGACAAACACATCCGCCGCCAGGGATGCCACTGTAATGTGGGATGCAAATTGTTCCGAAATGATGTTTAGCACTTTTCTTAAGTTGGGAGGCATATTATCGGAATAGTCTGATTCCGGCGTGGCAGTATTATTCTGAATAATCTGAAGGATTCGGATAAAATGATAATACTTGTCCAAGGAAGAACAGTTTTCAATATTCAAAAGAATGTCCAGATGTTTTTTTAAGGAGATGGTTTGTTCGTCTGTCAGTTCAATATGGTTTTTTTCTCCTTTTTTTCGATGTAAGAAGAGAGAAAGCAATTCGTTGTCTTCACAGTTGGAAACACGAAGACAATAATGCTCGTGCAAGGAATAGTCGTGATGAATGCAGTGATGATATTCAAACGGTTTTGTGATAATCACACTTCCTTTGGAAATGGGATAGGTGTGATTTTCCACCATAAAAGACACGTTTCCGCTAAGATTCACATAAATTTCCATCGTGTTATGGATATGCAACGGAAACACATCACGTTTTGGACAATAGGGCAGGTTGATATATTCCACCCACAGTTCAAAATCGGGAGCGGCAGAAAATTTGACTTCTTTTTTGATGGCAGACATTTTTTCACATCCTTACAATTAAACATTGGTTGTATTTAAAATAACATATTATTTTTAAAATGTCAATAAAAATAAGTTTTTTTCGTATTCTGAAATAAATATTTTGCATAAAATTATCTATTTTTTGACGAATATGATATAGTTATTTTATCAGTTACTTGTTATAATAAAAGAAATGATATATATCACAATTCAAAAAGGAGTACATATATGGTTATCAATTATGACAAAAAAGTTGTTGTTGTAACAGGAGCAGCAGGTGGCTTGGGACGAGCTATGGTCGAAAATTTTGCCAAGTGCGGAGCCACAGTTGCAGCTTGTGATTTAAAAGGTACTGCCGAAAAAATGAGCGATCTTTTGGATGCAGGAAATATCCATTGCTATGATTGTGATGTTTCCAATGCGCAGTCTGTTTCTGATGCAATGGATAAAAT
>JAFYVF010000053.1 GCA_017549265.1 Clostridia bacterium | reverse complement strand
GAACTGTTAGCGGTGTTTGAAAAAACATACGGTCCCATTCGTCGTCGGGAATATGAAGTGCAAAGTCCTATCAAAAGACCACTGGATCCCACGCCCAAATATAAACCGGCAAAACAGGTACAACAAGGTCCTGAGTATCTTTTGGTAGATGGCTATAATATTATTTTTGCTTGGGATGACCTTAAGAAAATTGCAGCAGAAAGTCTGGAAGCAGCAAGAGAACATCTGATAGACCGTTTGTGCAATTATCAGGGCTTTACCCAGTGCGAGCTGATTGTAGTGTTTGATGCCTACAAAGTGAAAAATAATCCCGGCGAAGTGGAAAAAATTCATCATATTACGGTGGTATATACCAAAGAAGCGGAAACTGCCGATATGTATATCGAAAAAGCTACCAAACAACTTGGTAAACATCACAAGGTAAGAGTGGCAACCTCCGATAACTTGGAGCAATTGATTATTATCGGTCACGGAGCCTTAAGAATTTCTGCGGATGCTTTTTTAGAAGAGGTGAAAATTGCAGAGAATTCTATCCGTGCCATTTTAGAAGAAACGAAAGAACGAGGGATTTAACACATGGACAAAGTGATAGAAAAAATTAGCATTAATGAACACAGTAGTATCAGAATCGCAGGGGAAATCATAATACATTTCGACCCGTTTCGCATCAAAAAAGAAACCAATGATGCAGATATCGTGTTTGTAACACACGCTCATTATGACCATTTTTCTCCCGAAGACATCGAGAAAATTTGTCACAAAGATACCATCTTTGTAATGCCAAAATCGATGGAAGAAGAGGTAGGAGAATGCGGATTCACTGAGGAAAACACCGTTTTTATGGAAGCAGGGGACGTTACTTCTGTGAAAGGTGTAACCATTGAAGCAGTTGTGTCTTACAATGTAGGTAAACCGATGCATCCCAAAGAAAACGGTTGGCTGGGTTATATCGTAACCGTAGATGATATAACAATTTATGTTTCCGGGGACTGCGATGCCATGCCGGAAGAAATTTCTTGTGATATTGCTATGATTCCTATTGGAGGAACCTACACAATGAATCCTGTGGAGGCGGCTGAATGGATCAATATCATGAACCCGGAAATTGTCGTTCCTACTCATTATGGTACTTTAGTGGGATCTTATGAGGATGCCGATATTTTTGAACCTTTGGTGAAAAAAGATATCCGTGTGGTAAGAATACTTGGATAACCCATAAAAAAATTCATATCCCTACCGTTTTTTTGATATACTGTACTGTTAAGGCTCAACGTTAATCAGAATATCAAAGAAAATGGTGGGGGTTTTTATGTTTTTTGTATTTCGAAAAAATGTAATTATAGGCGTTCTATTAGCTGTTTTAGCCAGTGGAATTCTGGTGCTTTCTGCTGTACCAAAGGAAATTTCAACTGTCGGATTAAATCCTAAGGTAATTGTGGTAGATGCCGGTCACGGTGGTATGGACGGCGGTGGTGTAGGGGTAGACGGAACGTTGGAAAAAGACTTGAATCTTCAGATTGCCAAAAAATTAGAAAAAGCTCTGACAGAGAACGGATACCGTGTTGTGATGACAAGAACGGAGGACCTTTCTTTACATGACGACGGAAAAACCACAGTCCGCAGTCAGAAAAATTCTGATTTGAAAAATCGAGCCAAAATTGCCAATCAGTCAAGAGCAGGATTGTTTGTGAGTATTCATATGAATAAGTACGAATCTCCCGAGGTAAAGGGAGCACAGGTGTTTTACCGTAAAAATGATCCTACTGGGGCTATGTATGCAGAAAGTATTATGGCAGAACTCAAAAAAATAGACCCCGAAAACCATCGGATGGAAAAAGTGCTTCCAAATAAAAATCTTACCTTTTCCAAATTAGAGATTCCGGGTGTTTTGGTGGAATGCGGATTTATCTCCAATGAGGAAGAATTAGATAAACTCTGTGACGAAGCCTATCAGGATAAAATTGTGGAATCAATTGTTGGAGGAATTAAAAATATTCCGTAATTTTTCTGATAAAAATTGACATTTTTTTTAGAATATGATATAATCCTTATTTGTGTTTGAATGAATACGGAGGTTATCATATGAACGAAAACAGCAAAATTGTGCAAGGAGAAATCCGTCAGGAAAATAAAATGGGCACAATGCCTATCCCTAAATTATTGCTCAGTATGTCTTTACCCATCATCATTTCTATGTTGGTGCAGGCATTTTACAACATTGTAGACAGTATTTTTGTTGCACAGATAGACCCGGATGGAAAAGCTTTTACAGCAGTAAGTCTTGCGTTTCCCGTGCAGAATCTGATGATTGCGGTGGGAGCAGGTACCGGGGTTGGTATTAATGCACTGTTATCCAGAAGTTTGGGAGAGAAGAATTTTGAGAAGGCAAATAAAGTTGCCAATACCGGTATTTACTTGGCAATTTTTAGCTATATAGCTTTTCTGTTATTTGGTATTTTCTTTGTGGATGATTTTGCAAAACTGCAAACCAATGATCCTGAAATTGCAAAATATTGTGTAGAATATCTGCGAGTGATTTGCATATTATCTATTGGGATATTTATGCAGATTACCATGGAACGTTTATTGCAGGCGACCGGGAAAGCGTTTCTTTCCATGGTGGTGCAGTTAGCAGGCGCTGTCTTTAATTTGATTTTTGACCCTATCTTGATTTTTGGGCTTTTCGGATTTCCGAAATTGGGAATTGCAGGGGCAGCATTGGCAACGGTTTTGGGGCAGATTGTTTCGATGACGTTGGGTATTGTGATTAATATTCGTTGCAATCAAGAAATTAAAATAAAACCGATTCATTACCGTCTTGACCGAAAAACGGTGGGTGGAATCTATGGGATTGGTGTGCCGTCTATTCTGCTGATGTCCATTGGCACGGTGATGACTCTTTGTATGAATCAAATTTTGATCACATCAGCTGCTTCTGTGGCTGTTTTTGGCGCCTATTTTAAATTACAGAGCTTTTTTATTATGCCGGTAACAGGGCTCAATAACGGTATGGTTCCGATTGTTGCTTATAATTACGGTGCAAAAAATAAAAAACGTATTTTGAGTACTATCCGCTTAAGTATTGTAATTGCTTGTGGGATTATGCTTTTTGGAATGTTGATTTTCCAAATTTTTCCGCTTCAGTTACTTCAGATGTTTAATGCTTCCGAAGAAATGATTGCCATTGGAATTCCTGCTATGCGGATTATCAGCTTGCATTATATTTTTGCAGGCGTTTGCATCATTTTCCTTTCGGTATTCCAGGCACTCGGCAAGAGTATATATAGTCTTTTTGTTTCTATGGGAAGACAGCTTGTGGTGTTGGTTCCCGTCGCTTGGATTTTTGCAAACTGTTTTGGCCTTTGGGCAGTGTGGTGGGCATTTCCGTTAGCAGAAATCGCATCTCTTTTGTTATCCGTTTTATTTATGATTCGTGTTTATAAAAAATACATAAAACCTTTATCTCTAAAAAAACAGAGTTGATACAACTCTGTTTTTTTATGTGTGGATATGCTTTTATTTGAATGCTTTCACATAAACTGAACTATCAATAAAAAAGGGGAGATCGTTTTGACCGAACGCATCAGAGAATTGCAAAAAAAGGAAGTTATCAATTTATCCAACGGAAAGCGTCTTGGTTTTGTGTATGATGTGGAAATCAATTCACAAACCGGAACGATAGAAACAATCATTGTTCCGTGTAAGAATTCCATTCTTCGATTTTTTTTCAAATACGAAGAAATGGTGATTGATTTTGCAAAAATCAGAAAAATCGGAGATGATATTATTTTGGTGGATTTGGAATAGATTTGCATGGAAGATAAACGAATCGTTTTAATTTAAAAAGTGTATCGGATTCTGATAAAAAAACTTGACTTTTGCATATGTTTATGTTAAGATATAAGAGTAAAATTTTGATAGTATCGATAAGTGTTTTTTTACTATTTGAGGTGTTTGTTTCATGAAAAGGTTTTATAAACGATTTATGTGCATGTTACTTGCACTTGTTGTCGTGTGTGCAACACCTGTTTTTGCAATTACCAATGCAGATGTTATGCGCGTTTTCAAAAAAGTGCATCAAGATCCGAATTTCTTGCCGCAGTTGTATGCAGCGGTTCCGCTGTATAGAGAGCTTTCGATTACCAATGAGTCTGTAAATGCGAAATTTAAGGACACCATTCGCACAGTGCTTAACATTGCAGAGGCAGAAAAAGAAATTAAAAATCTCAGAAAAGATAATTTTGAGCAAAGAATGCGTTTTACTACCATCAATACCGCCGCTTCTATGGAAGCTGCCTATATCGCTCTTTGTACGGACGCATTTTCTGCAGAATCCGTTGCCACACTGTTAAATGGTGATATTCCGAAAGAATTTGAGCCGTTATACAATGCACTGGTCAGTGAAACCTACATCATTTTAGGATTTTCTGAAGATGGAAAACTGACCCATGTGTTTGATGATTTGGCAGGATATGCCTGGGCAGAAGAAGCAATTACCGAACTCTTTAATCGGGATATTATCAACGGTGTCAGCGATTTCTCTTTTGCACCTGATGCCAAAGTTACCCGAGAACAGTTTGCAAAAATGTTAAGTCTTGCTTTTGCCATTGAGCCGGGGCCCAAACAGCCGGTTTTCTCCGATGTCAGAGAAACAGATTGGTTTTATCCTTATGTTACGACGATGGCAAGCCGTGATTTGATTTTAGGAATTGGAGATGACATGTTTGGTTCCGGTCAGAATATCACTCGTCAGGATATGGCAGTGCTGATGTTTCGAATCGGGGAAATGCTCGGATTGTTTGACAGAAGCAATTCCAGAACTTCCGGGTTTGATGATGATCGTTATATTGCATCCTATGCCAAAACCGCTGTCATTACTCTAAAAGAAAATGGTATTATTCAAGGAAATGAGTTAAACTGTTTTAATCCCACTATGCCAGCAACCCGTGCAGAAGCAGCGCAAATGCTTTATCGTTGTTATCAATTTGCAAATAAATAGTCTAAAATTGTTAAAAATATAATTTTTATAAAAGGAGCAAAAAACTATGAAAAGAATCATTGCTTTGCTTTTGGCAATCATGATGCTACCGATTTTCTCATTGGTATCTCATGCTGCCGGAACTGTTCCTACTATGACGGAGCAGGAATTTAAAGAAGTTCTGCTAGGTATGCAGAGTCATCCCAGCTCAACCAATTATGGTGCAGATTTGATCCGTGCATACAGAAATGTATCTATCGATCAGTTGAATGCACTGAGAGATTATCATGATACCGTAGGTACTACTGTTGTTAGCGGTATTACTTCTCCCAACGCTGCTGTAATTTCTGATGAAGAAGCACAGATTTTAGCATACGGATTCATCAAACTGATGACCTTCCCCAATGCGAAAAACGGAACCGTTGCAAATCCCAATACCAAAGACAATGATATTAGCGATGCAGATATCAACAGAGCGGCAGCAACCTTCTATACCGATGTTACTATCGGCTCTACTACTGCAAAACCTGCTGATATTTTCAACAAAGTGACCTTCGATGATCCTGCAGATGCAAATGGTTATTTGACCAAACACGCTCTGGGTGCATTCGTGATTGATTTTCAGAAAAATTTAAGAAGACAGGCTGCAAGCAATATGACTGCCTTTTTAAATGCATATTGCACTGCCGGTGCTGATGCATATGTAGACGCTGTTATTCCGTACGTAAGAAATGCAGCTGCAGATGCATTGACCACTCCCGCAGGAGATCAGTTAGGTTTGGCTACCAATGCCATGATTGGTAACGGTATGATTACTGTTACCGGCACCACTGTAAATACTAATTCTCCCTTTATTGAAATCCTGGTTGCTTCTATCAATGCGTTAAAAGCAGATGACGCAGACGTTATGGCAACCGTGATGAACACCATTATGTCCGGTGTTATGGATGCCAAAGTGGAAGTATATTCTGATGTAGCAGGTACCAATAAAATTAATATGGTTGAACCCAATAACTTAGTTGTTGAGTTTAAAGCCGGCGAAACTGTTTACTTAAAAGTGATTTCCGATGAGTTGGTAAAACTGCTTGAACGTGGTGAAGAAGCTTCTTTAACCTTCGTTCCCAGCTTATCTGCAAGCTTAGATGCAGGTATTACCGACACTGCAGATAACCTAATTAATATTGCAACTGTTGCAAGAGACTCCGGTATGTTAAAATTAACCGGTGCTTCCGAAGGAACCGGTATCTTAAAATTATACAGAGATACCAATGCAAACTTTGAAGGTACTGTAAACGATAATACCAAAGAATTGTTTATGGAATTGGATATCGTTGTAACCAGACCTTCCAGACCTGCTCCTTCCACTCCTCAGCGTGTGGAAGCTCCTGTGATTTCCTACGAAGTAGACGAAGATAAAAATATCACCGTTACTTTAGAAACCAACACACCCGGAGCTACTATTTACTACACCACTGATGGTTCTACTCCCACAAAAGATTCTCCGAAATACGAAGGACCTTTTAACGTGCCGGATAAGACGACTATCAAAACCTTTGCAACCAAACCCGGTTGGATTGACAGTTATGTAACTACTGAAACCATTGATTTAAATGCAGGTACTATTCCTAGCTTATCCGAAGAACATATTGCATATGTTCATGGTAGAGATACCGGTAACTTTGATGCAGATGATTATGTTACCAGAGCAGAAGTTGCGGCTATGTTCTCTCGCTTAATGGTGAAGAAAATGGTGTTCCGCGATCAGAGCGACAGTAAGTTCCCTGATGTGCAGGAAGGCGATTGGTATGCAGCATATATCAAATACTTAAGTAACGTAGGTATTGTAGAAGGTTATGAAGACGGCACTTTCCGTCCCAACGCATCTATCACCCGTGCGGAATTCGCAACCATTGCCTCCAGATTCTTTGAATTGGAAGGCGGCACTGATAACAACTTCTCTGATGTTTCGGCAAATCATTGGGCAAAAGCATACATTGATTCTGCTGTCATCAAAGGTTGGTTAATCGGTTACGAAGACGGTACTTTCCGTCCTGATCAGCCCATCAAACGTTCTGAAGCTGTTACCATTATTAATAGAATGTTGAATCGTTCCGCAGACAAAGCATATATCGAAGCAAATTACGAAGATGTTTTGGATTATCCGGATCTGAATGAATCTCATTGGGCATACTACGAAATCTTGGAAGCAAGTAACTGGCATGACCATAAAGTACAAAATAATGTGGAAACTTGGACTGAAATTTTCTACTTAGAAAGATTTCTTGCATCCTAATGATAATGTATCAAAAAACGCTGCACTCCTTATGAGTGCAGCGTTTTTTTTATGAATATAGCAAGCCCAATCCTAAATGCAATCTTTGATTGAATTAGCCGAGTTATTTTACGTTAGACAGTTAGATTTTTTGGTATACTAATAATTCAAATGATATCGTGACATCAAATTTTGAGAGGGAATGAATTTTCTCTAAATCCTCTTGTTTGGTGCGATAATAATAGGGGGTCATCTGAAATAAATTCAGAATATCTTCCTGACATTCCAATAAAATTTTTGTTTCAATTTTTTCTGCTTTTTGAAATTTAAATCCGGAAAGTTCATAGTCTTTTACTTGGTTTTTATACGGCTTTTCATAAATGACGTTTTTTAATTCTATGAGATGATTTTCTCCCGGAATTCCTAAAATCATGATTCCGTCTTTTTTTAACACACGGTGAAATTCTTCCCCTGCGTAAGGTGCAAATAAACTGAATAATAAATCAGTGCTTTCATTTTGCAGGGGAATATCAAAAAGACTGGCAGTAATGTATGTAATATTTTTGTTTTTGGGAGCCGCTTTTTGCAAAGCAGTTTTGGAAATATCAATTCCGATAACTGTTCTGCCGTCCTGATAAATGCCGTCGGTATAGTATCCTTCACCGCATCCTGCGTCCAAAATATTTATTGGGTTATATTCATCTATTATTTTTTTTAAGTTATCTCGAAAAATGTTATAATAACCTTTCCCCAAAAATGCACTTCTTGCATCAACCATCAGTTTATTGTCGCCCGGGAGTTTCGAGTTCATTTTGTGAGCTAATAAAAAATTCACATAGCCTTTTTTTGCAATATCAAAGCTATGATTATTTGAACAGCAGTAAATTTTGTCATTTTGTTTAAAAATTGGTTCTTTGCAAACGGGGCATCGTAACATAAAATCACTCCTTTTTGGAGATAATGTTTTTTGAGGTGAACAAAATGGCTGATAAGAAAAAGAAGAAAAAACTTCCGAAAACAGAATCTGTAGTTCGTGCTTTTAACGATACGGGACGAAAAACCGATCCTAACGGAAGTTATACCGGAAATCCTGCCGATAAAAATGTAGAACCTATACAAGATGCCGATGATTTGTAATTCGCTTGTTTTACGAAAATGCAGAAGCCTATGTTTGGATAGGTTTCTGCTTTTTTATATTCATCTCTTTGATTTTTTATATGATTAATATCTATGCATTTTCCTATATTTATTATGTCTCTATTCTTAATGAGATAAAAAATCAAATTGAGCAATAACCAATAAGTGTTATTTTCTTACAGGATAATCCACTCTGCTTTTATTGAAGGATGTTATCGGCCTGCATACTCATCATATATTTCTTGATTTGATTTTCTTATCCAACTACTTTCGAGACCGTAATTTTCTTTTTGAAAATAATCTTTCATACTATTATACCCCATTGCTATTACTACTTTCTCCACTTCATCAATATCCTGACCATATATGTTATATAAAACATAAATTTCAATATTAGTTAATGGTTCTGGTATCTTTTTGTAATCCTCCACTGTTAAATTTTTATAATTACGTAAATCAAGTCCATAATCACCCATAAGCTTGTTCATTAATTTACTACTTAATAAAGACATATAATTATGGACATCATATAAATTATATTCTTTTTTTTCTTCTGCATCTTTAGATGCTTCTGTTTTAATCGGAGTATCTATGCGGGTATGATTCTCATTATTATTATAAAGTATACTACTACATTCTGTAAATATTAAAGAAATAGACATTATTGTAGAAACTGTTATTACTGCTTTCTTTATCGGATTAAATTCTCTTTTTTGAATTTTTGTATTTTTCATTTCATCATTTTTATTATTCATTATAGTAATTTCTTTCAGTTTATTATTGTGCATAAAATAAAATTTCAGATGAAACCGGGTGTACCGATTTCTGTTGTGTTACCGTTGTTGCGAGTTCTTGCGTTTCGTTTTTTTCTTTTTTACGGAATAGCCAAATGTTCCCAGTTGTTTGCCTAAACTGAAATAAGCACCGTGTGCATAAGCAAGTAAATTGCATTTTTCAATTTCTAATTTACCATCTTGGTTGATGCATTCTTCCGCAACCACACATCCCACAATATCTGCCAGAAACATTGTGTGGCTTCCTAAATCAACCGTGTCAGTTACCTTGCATTCCAAGTGCAGAGGACATTCCAAAATGAGAGGTGCAGACACATTGGGACACCTTGCGGGATTGAGGTTTGTTTCCTTGAATTTATTGATATCTTTTCCGCTTCTTACTCCGCAAAAGTCAACGGCCTTCACTAAATTTGCAGAGGGCAGATTGATAACAAATTCTCGGGTATCCATAAGCATCTGATAGGAATGTCGCTCTTTTCGTACGGAAATATAAGTTTTTGGGGGAATGGTATTTAAAATTCCTGTCCACCCAATCGTTAAAACATTGGGATTTTCCATCGTTCCAACTGTCACAAGGGCAGGGGGAATGGGGGCCAGCAAAGTGCCACCTTTCCAATGCTCTTTTTTTTCATAAGAAATCATTTGCTTGGAAGTGGAAGCTTTTTTCGTATTTTTAAAAGAATTATTTTTGATTTTCTTTTTTCCACTGGAGATATTCGTCATAATTATCATTCCTATCTATAATACCGTCGGGGGTGAATTCGATAATTCTGTTTGCAACGGTCGAAATAAATTCGTGGTCATGGGATGCAAAAAGAACATTTCCTTTAAAATCTTTTAAGCCGTTATTCACGGAGGTAATGGATTCCAAATCCAGGTGGTTGGTGGGTTGGTCCAACATCAAAACATTAGAGCCGAAGAGCATCATACGAGATAACATACAACGCACTTTTTCACCACCGGACAACACTTTGACAGGTTTTAACACATCGTCACCGGAGAAGAGCATCCGTCCTAAAAATCCTCGCAGGAAGGTTTCAGTGGTATCGTTGGAATACTGTTCTAACCAGCGCAGTAAATTTAAGTCGGAATTATTGAAAAAGTCGGAGTTGTCTTTCGGGAAATAGGACTGAGTAGTGGAAACGCCCCATTTGTAACTTCCTTCATCCGGTTCCATTTCTCCTGCTAAAATTTGAAACATGGTAGTAACAGCAGTTTCGTTTTCACCTAAAAAAGCAACTTTTTCGCCCTTGTTTAAGGTGAAAGAAACATTGTTTAATACCTTCACGCCGTCCACGGTTTTGGAAATACCTTCCACAAAGAGGATATCTTTTCCTGCTTCTCTGTCCATCTGAAATCCAACAAAGGGGTAACGACGGGAAGAAGCGGGCAGTTCTTCGATGGTCAGTTTTTCCAACAGTTTTTTACGGGAGGTTGCCTGACGTGATTTGGATTTGTTAGCTGAGAAACGTTGAATAAAGCTCATCAGTTCTTTTGCTTTTTCTTCGTTTTTCTTATTCTGATCACGGATCATTTTCTGAATTAACTGGCTGGATTCATACCAGAATTCATAGTTCCCAACAAACATTTTAATCTGAGAAAAGTCAATATCTACAATGCTGGTACATACAGTGTTTAAAAAATGACGGTCGTGGGATACTACAATCACCAAACCTTCATAGTCTAATAAGAAATCTTCCAACCAGTTAATGGAATCTACGTCCAGATGGTTGGTAGGTTCGTCCAGTAAGATGATGTCGGGATTGCCGAATAGTGCTTGCGCCAGCAGAACCTTTACCTTTTGCTTGCCGTCTAAGGAGCTCATCTGATTGTATAAGAGATCATCGGTAAGACCCAAGCCCTGCAATAATTTGGAGGCATCACTTTCTGCTTCCCAACCGTTTAATTCTAAAAATTCACCTTCTAATTCTGCTAATCGTACACCGTCATCATCGTTGAAATCTGCCTTTGCATAGAGCACCTCTTTTTCTTTCATGATATCGTAAAGACGTTTATTCCCCATAATTACGGTGTCTACGACACTAAATTCATCGTAGGCAAAATGGTCCTGTTTTAAGACGGACATCCGAAGATGATTGGGAATAATGACTTCACCGGTGGAAGGTTCCAGCTCACCGGAAAGAATTCTTAAAAAGGTGGATTTTCCGGCACCGTTAGCACCAATCACTCCGTAGCAATTCCCCGGAGTGAATTTTAAATCTGCATTTTTAAATAAGTTGGTTCCATTGAAGTTTAAGCTTAAATTGGTAACTGTAATCATGTTGTTTGGTTATTCCTTTCGTGATCAGATAAAAAATAATAAAATACTAAAAATTAAAATCCGCCGCAGACTACACCAAGTAACGCGCCCGCACCAATCAGGGCAATGGGATGGATTTTTTGAAATTTGAAACGTACAAGTACCAGTGCAACAAATAAAATGAGCGCTTTATAATTGATTTGATTCCAAAATCCGGCTACTTCCGGAATGAAGAAACTTAATTGCATAATTCCTAACACTGCAGCAGCAATCAATCCCACCACCGTGGCGCGGAGTCCTTCAAAGGCGGCTTGCACATATCGGTTTTCGTTGAATTTTTTTAGAATTCTCGCAACTAAAAGAATAATGACCCAGGATGGAAGTATGATACTGAGAGAAGCAACCAGGCCACCTAAGACTCCGCTTCCCGTGAAACCGGTGTAGGTTGCCATATTGATTCCTAAAGGACCCGGTGTTGATTCGGAAACGGCAACAATATTGGCAAGGTCCGCCGCCGTAAACCAATCATATTTATCTACTAACTTATCGAGAAAAGGAAGGGTTGCCAATCCTCCGCCAACGGCAAAAAGACCGATCTGGAAAAACTCCCAGGAAAGAAGGAGTAAACTCATTTGGATTCATCCTCCTTTTTTAAATATGTGAACATTCCGGCAGTTCCTGCCAACAGCACAATCCAGATGGGATTTAACTCTGTAAAAGCACTTAGACAAAATGCGATGATGCAAAAGAAAACATGACTCCATTTTTTAATGGATTTTTTCCATAAATTCCAGATGGCAACAAACACCGTAGCGCAAACAGCAACCCGAATCCCGGAAAAAGCGTGTTGCACGGCAGAATACTGAGAAAAATTTTGCAAAAAGGAAGCAATCAGCATGATAATGATAATGGACGGGGTAACAACGCCCAAAGTGGAGAAGATACTTCCTAAAATTCCTTTTTTCTGATAGCCGACGAACGTGGAAACATTCACCGCAATAATACCGGGAGTGCATTGTCCCACGGCATAGTAATTTAAAAGTTCTTCGTTGGTTGTCCAGTCCTTTTTTTCAACCAGCTCTTTTTGCATAATAGGGAGCATAGCATAACCGCCACCAAAAGTGAAACCTCCGATTTTAGCAAAGGTTAAAAATAAATCAAAATATTCTTTCATAGGATTCTCCTTTTTTGGAATATTCGTAGCGAAAATCCAACTCTTTTTCCATACGGAGTTCATATGCCTCTTTTCCTGTGAAATCTGTAAAGGAAGAAGTGGTTCCGTTTGATTGTAAACGAATGATTTTTAAATAAGAAAGTTCATTGTAAAAATTGCATAGATCCAACCATTCGTCAATGAGTTCTTGACTATGTGTGGTAATAAACAACTGAATTTGCTTTTCTTTTGCCAAGGAATATAAAAGTGAAATACTTTCGTAGATAGTTTGGGGTGAAAGATGACACTCAAAATCATCAATTAACAGGATTCCGCCACGCATGGTGGACATCGTAGCAACAATTTTTAAAACTTTTCGGATGCCGGCAGAAAAGAAACCTTCTTCCAGTTTTCCGTAAGTTTCGTGATAGAGATAGGTATTTTTAAAATCAGGGGAATAGATATCTGAAAAACGATGGTCAAACAGAGAAAGGAAGGATAATATCTTTTCTTTTACGGTTTTGTCTTTTGCAATCTTTTCGAAAGAGATATCATTGGAATCGTTTACAATCCTTTCGGTCATTACGAAAGGAGATGAAATGATATCCGTTTGCAATTGCGTCAGTGGCAATTCTACATGGTTGGTATGATTGGTAAGGACGCCGTTTACCGGAATTCCGAAATAGTGATATCCCAAAAAGGTGGTTTCTGATTCATTTTCATAGGAAACAAGTTCTGTATAATAAGATTTTTCTAAAATCTGCCCCGATACACGAATGCGCGGACGAACCTCTCCTTTGTCAAAGAGATTCCAAAAGAGATTAGAAGCATTCCTTGCTGTTTTAACATATTGCAGTGGTTCTGATGGGTTTGTGATCAGTTCAATTGCATCCAAAATCGTGCTTTTACCCGAACCGTTGGGGCCGGTCAGTAAATTTACGACAGAAAAATTTTGGAGTTCGAGATTGCGGACTCCTTTTAAGGAATCCACTTGAAGAGAATTCAAATATTTTATCGTGGATGCAACTCCTTTCTGCTTTGTTTCTTTGAAAATCACAATTTAATATTTTATCACATTCTTAGAAAAATAGCAAGTCTTTTTCTGAAAATCTGTCTTTTTTGATTCTTTTGATTCTTTTGATTTTTTTGATATAGAATGAAGTTTTTAGGAAGATACTAATAGCAGAAAGGATTGATGATATGCGTTATCAGTGGTATTTACTTCCTGTAGAAGAAGGGCGATGTGACCTTGTCATCCGTTTGTTTGACGGAGGCCCGGATGTTTCAACAGAATTTTCTGCCGAATTTTTAAGCGGAAAAAAACTTCGTATGGTAAAAGTAATTTTGGGAAGTGCTCTGGCAATTTCTATCCCGTTTTCTATTCTTGCAGAAGCAAAAGGGAAGTATTCTATGACCTATTTATCCTATGGCAGCTATCAGACACAGTTGGAATATGTGGCATTATCAAAAAACAGTTTTTCGGTCATTTCTCCAAGCTATTTCAATATTACTTCTGATGGTACATTGCAGGTGGAAAAAATCAGTCCCGGTTATGTGGAAGCAATGCATGAGAAAAATATAAAAATAGTTCCTTTTTTAAGCAATCATTGGGATAAACAAGGAGGTAATTTAGCTTTAGACCGTGTGGAAAGCTTAGCGGATGAGGTTGCCAAAGCTGTGATTACAAATAATCTTGACGGCGTTAATGTGGATATTGAAAATGTATCTCATACGTACCGTGATAAATACACGACCCTGGTTCGACTTCTTCGCCATAAATTACCCAAAGAAAAGGAAGTATCGGTGGCGGTGGCGGCAAATCCTCATGGCTGGACTTTGGGTTGGCACGGTTCTTATGATTACCGAGAACTTGGAAAATTTGCAGATCATTTATTGATTATGGCATATGATGAGCATTACAACGGTGGAGAAGCGGGGCCTGTGGCAAGTATTTCGTTTGTGGAGCAATCCATTCAATATGCGCTAAAATATGTTCCAAAAGAAAAAATTGTGTTAGGTGTGCCGTTTTTTGGGAGAATCTGGAGTGATGATGGCACGGTGAAAGGGGTTGGAATGACCAACCGTCAGATTGCCTCAGCACTGGACAAAACCGGAGGCAATTTTGAAATTGATGCGGTGTCTAAAAGCGTAAAGGCAACGCTAAAAATAACCGATGCGCACTCTATCACTGTAAATGGAGCCAAATTGAAGCCCGGTCATTATACGATTTGGTATGACAATAGTGATACATTGAAATATAAGCTCAGCTTAGTTGATAAGTACGGGCTAAAAGGAGCAGGAAGCTGGAGTGTTGGGCAGGAAACTCAAGATGTGTGGGATTATTATTCTTTGTGGCTTAATGGAAAATACTTTTCCGACACGTTTTCTCATTATGCCAAAGACGATGTGGTGGCAGTTGCGGGACAAGGTTGGATGGAGGGAATGGGGGAACATCTGTTTCTTCCGGAGGACGGGTTCACCAGAGCTCAGGCGGCAACTGTTCTTTGCAGATTCTTAAATTTGTCCGGGGATGTCATTTCGAGTCAATTTCCCGATATAAAAAATCATTGGGCGGAACGTGAAATCTCCTTGGTTTTACAACACGGTTTGATGGAGGGGTATCCGGATGGAAGTTTTCAACCAAATCGTGCAGTAACAAGGGAGGAAATGGCTGTTATTTTACAGAGAATTCTGCAGTATGAATATGGTGCTTCTAAAGATAAAGCACCTTTTTCGGATGTGGAACAGGATCGGTGGTCTTATGATGAAATTACAGCATTGGCAGGAAGCGGTATTTTAAACGGATATCAGGATGGAACCTTCCGTCCCGATCAATTTTTATCCCGCGGGGAAATGGCACATTTGCTCGGAAAAATGATGAACTGATTTTTAACACATTTCTTTTCATGTATCATAACATATATGATAGGATTAGGTTTATGCACTTTTTTAGGAAATTTTAAGAAATTATGAAATTTTTGGAGAAAAAACTTGCAAATTGAAAAAAGATGTTGTATAATATCTTTTCGATGATGATATCAGAATTTGAGTGCTTTTGTCTTCATCCTAAACCGTAAAAAATAATCCGATAGATGAAAAGGAGTGCATTAAAATGGCAATCAACAATGCATACCTGCAGGGTATTTATGAAAGCGTTGCACAGAAAAACGCAAATGAACCTGAATTTCTGCAGGCAGTAAAAGAAGTTTTAGAAACCCTGGTTCCTGTAATCGAAAGAAGACCTGACTTTATCGATGCAGGTGTTGTGGAAAGAATGGTGGAACCTGAAAGAATCATCACTTTCCGTATTTCTTGGGTAGATGATAATGGTAAAGTTCAAGTAAACAGAGGTTACCGTGTACAGTTTAACAGTGCAATCGGTCCTTATAAAGGCGGTATGAGATTCCATCCCACCGTGAATCAGTCTGTTATCAAATTCTTAGGATTTGAACAGACTTTGAAAAACTCTTTGACCACTCTGCCCATGGGCGGTGGTAAAGGTGGTTCTGACTTTGACCCCAAAGGTAAATCCGATGGAGAAATTATGAGATTCTGTCAGAGCTTGATGACTGAACTGGCAAAACACATTGGCGCAGATACTGACGTTCCGGCTGGGGATATCGGTGTTGGTGCAAGAGAAATCGGTTACTTATTCGGTCAGTATAAAAGACTGCGTAATGAATACACCGGCGTATTAACCGGTAAAGGTTTAACCTATGGCGGTTCTTTAGCAAGAAAAGAAGCTACCGGTTACGGTTTACTTTATTACACCAATGAAATGTTAAAAGCCAACGGTAAATCCTTAGAAGGTGCAAAAGTTGTTGTTTCCGGTTCCGGTAACGTGGCAATTTATGCAACTGAAAAAGCTCAGCAATTAGGTGCAACCGTTATTGCTTTATCTGACTCCAACGGTTATGTTGTGGATGAAGACGGTATTAAATTGGATACTGTAAAACAGATTAAAGAAGTAGAAAGAAAACGTATTTCCGAATACGTAAAATACCATCCCTCTGCAAAATACTACGAAGGCAAAGGTATCTGGACTGTTAAATGTGATATCGCTCTGCCTTGTGCAACCCAGAACGAATTGCATTTAGACGATGCAAAGGCGTTGGTTGCTAATGGTTGCTTCGCGGTAGCTGAAGGTGCAAATATGCCTTCTACTCCCGATGCAATTGCATACATTCAGGAAAATGGCCTGCTGTTTGGTCCCGCAAAAGCTGCAAACGCAGGTGGTGTTGCAACATCCGGTTTGGAAATGAGTCAGAACAGCATGAGATATAGCTGGAGCTTTGAAGAAGTGGATGCAAAACTGCACGATATTATGGTTAATATCTACAAAAGCTGTGAAACCGCTGCAAAAGACTACGGTTGCGAAGGCAACCTGGCTGCAGGTGCAAATATTGCAGGTTTCTTAAAAGTTGCAGAATCCATGAAAGCACAGGGTATTGCATACTAATTATCAAAATATCTTTCAAAAAACTGTCGAGAAATTTTCTTGGCAGTTTTTTTCTTTTGTCAACAGAATAGCAGAGGATGTTTCATATATCGACATCGAAAAAACAAGTATTTTCATGAGCAATGTCGAATGTCGGAATTTGTCGTGTAAAAATTGGAAATTATTTCCAAAAATATCTTGATTTTTTGAAAATAATGTGATATATTATAACCAGAAAATGAAAAAAGAACATTTTATATGCATATTCATATGATTCTTGTCAAAAGAGTGTTTTAAAAAGAGGCGCAACTTTTTGAAACGAAAACTGTATAGGAGATAAGATTATGAAAAACATTATTGTGATAGACGACAATATTTCGTTGGTAAACGAGTTAACCGCACATATGAAAGAAGACGGATATTTTGGAGAAATTTATTCTGCTTATGAAGGAAAACAAGCACTGGAACTGATTCGTAAGACATGTCCGCACATTATTTTAACAGACATTGCAATGCCAAACGGAGACGGTATCTGGCTGTTGGAGCATCTGAAGGCAGAGGAACTGTTGACGGATGATACCACGGTGATTTATATGATGGATATTAAGCTTCCTGCTATTGAAAAACTCATTATGGATTTGGGTGCTGATTATTTTATGATGAAACCCTTTGATATTCCGGTTGCGGTCACTCAAATTAAAACGGTTTCTGAGGGGGAAAAACAAACAAAAGGGGCCATAGCTCCGGCAGTGAAACTTTCCAATATTGCCACATCCAAAGAAAATCCTATTTTAGAACAGATGGTTACCAACATTTTTCACGAATTGGGAATGCCGGCTCATATCAAAGGATATGAGTATTTAAGATATGCTATTTTAAGGGTATTGGAAAACAGAAAACTTTTGCACAGCGTGACCAAAGAGTTGTATCCCATGACTGCCAAAGAATTTGATTCCAAACCCAGCCGTGTAGAACGTGCAATCCGTCACGCGATTGAGGTTGCCTGGAGTAGGGGAGATGCAGATAACATTGCTAAGGTGTTTGGATGCACCGTATTGTCTTCCCGAGGAAAACCTACAAATTCGGAATTTCTTGCTATGATTGCTGATAATATTTTGTTAAGACTTTCAGCTTAACATCAATTGCCTGTTCCATTCTATATAATTCTTTTCCCGGATAAAGAGACTGTATTGCAAAATTGCATGCGGTCTCTTTGCCTTTTTTTCTAAAAAATGTGAGATAGGTATTGCATTTTTTGTTTTCTTGGTGTATAATGATATATGTCGAATTATGGCGAATTAAAATTTTTAAACAGTAAGGAGTCTTCAACTTGAGCACAAAAACATCAAAAGGATGGCGTGAGAATAAGTGGTTCAGAGCGGCTATTCCTGCATTATTACTGCATTGTAGTATCGGTACTGTATATTGTTGGTCTCTGTTCAGCGGAGATATCGGAAAACACATCGGTTTCGATAAGAGTGCAATTGAATGGGCATTCAGTTTGGCAATTTTCTTTTTAGGGATGTCTGCTGCATTTTTAGGAAATGTAGTAGAAAAGAACATTCATAAATCTTCTCTGATTGCTACCATCTGTTTTGCTGTTGGTATGGTAGGAACCGGCGGTTTTATTTATTATGGAAGTATGAATCCCGGAAGTCCTATCGCCTTGATTGGTATTTACTTATGTTACGGCGTGATTATGGGGATTGGTTTGGGTACCGGTTATCTTTCTCCGGTAAAAACCCTGATGCTTTGGTTCTCTGACCGTAAAGGTCTTGCTACCGGTCTTGCAGTAGCAGGATTTGGAGCCGCAAAAGCAATCGCTAGCCCTATTATGGAATGGATGACTAACCCCGATGATGTAAGCACCATCTACAGAATGTTCTGGATTTTAGGTGCTATATACTTTGTAATGATGTTTGTCGGACATCTGCTTCTGAAAAAACCTGCAGACTGGAAAGAACCTCAGAGTAAAGAAGAAAAGAACAGCATTATGTCTGTTATCAAAACCAGAAAAATTACCAACTATATTGGTATCTGGTTAATGTTCTACATCAATATTACTTGCGGTCTTGCTTTGATTTCTCAAGAAAAAATGATTGTAAAATGTATCGGACTTGGTACTTCCGCAGGTGTTATTTCCACCATTTCTGCAATTTTCAATGCAGGCGGACGTCTCGGCTTCTCTGCATGGGGCGACAAATTAAAAGACAGAAATACCATTTATAAAATTATTTTCATTTTATCCATTGTATTTACTGCAGTAGTAATTTTTACCGGCGGTATTGTAAACGGTGCAGGCAACGGTTTACTGATTGCATTAGTACTCGTTTTGATTATGGTAGTCAATGCAGGTTACGGCGGTGGTTTTTCCAATGTGCCTACTTTACTGTCTGACCATTACGGTATGGGAAGTATCAGTGCTATTCATGGAATTACCTTATCTGCCTGGGCATTTGCCGGTCTTACCGGAAATCAGCTTGCAAGCTGGATTGTAAGCAATTTTGGCACAACTGTTGAGGTGGATGGCTATATGGTAAACCCTGTAGGCTATCAGACTGTGCTTTATGTAACCATCGTTCTTTATGCTGTTGCAATGTTAGGCAGTATGCTTTTGGTAAATAAAACTACCAATTCCGGGCCTGCAAGTTCTGTTGACCACTAAAAAAACAAAACACCTTAGGGGCTTTGGCTTCTAAGGTGTTTTTTCATCCGGTTTTAAATGTTTTAGATTTTTTTGCAGGAATTCCAATCCGGAAGAAAATAGAAATGGAAAATTCACAAAAAAACCATAAAAAACTATGATTTTTTTGCTGTTATCTATTGCAGAAATGGAAAAAATATGGTATACTAAATTGATTATATTTGTTTTCTTGCGAAAATCCTTGTAAAAAAACAAAAAGAAAGTAGAGAATAACCATGTTTAAAGCTTTAATTGAAAAAATGATTGGTTCCTATTCGGAACGTGAAATTAAACGGATCAAGCCTTTGGTAGAAAAGGTGTTGTCTTATGAAGAAGCGTATGGAAAATTAACAGATGATGAACTCAAGGCAAAAACCCCTGAGTTTATTTCCCGTTTAGAAAAAGGAGAAACCTTAGACGACATTTTGCCGGAAGCGTTCGCAACTGTACGTGAGGCGTCCTGGCGTGTGCTTGGTTTAAAACATTATCCTGTACAGATTATCGGTGGTATTGTGCTTCATCAGGGTAGAATTGCCGAAATGAGAACCGGGGAAGGTAAAACTTTGGTTGCAACCTTGCCTGCTTATTTGAATGCACTGACCAAACGTGGTGTTCACATTGTTACTGTTAACGATTATCTTGCAAAGCGTGACAGTGAATGGATGGGAAAAGTATATCAATTTTTAGGATTAACAGTTGGCTTGGTAATCCACGATGTGGAACCCCAGAATCGTCATCAGTCTTACGCTTGCGATATTACTTATGGTACCAATAATGAATTCGGTTTTGATTATCTGAGAGATAATATGGTAATCTATAAAGAACGGATGGTACAAAGAGGACACTATTTTGCGATTGTGGACGAAGTGGACAGTATTTTGATTGACGAAGCAAGAACTCCTCTTATTATTTCCGGTCAAGGGGATAAATCCACTGAAATTTATCAGTTGGCAGATACCTTTGTAAAACGCTTAAAGAGAAAAGTGGTTGTGGAAGAAGACACCAAAGTTCTGACTGATGAAGGTGATGCTGATTATATTGTGGATGAAAAGGCAAGAAGTGCCAGCTTAACAGCTCAGGGTATCAAAAAAGCGGAAGAACATTTCCGCATTGAAAACTTGTCTGACCCTGAAAACCTGACCTTATCTCATCATATCAATCAGGCATTACGTGCCAACGGTATTATGAAATTAGACCGCGATTATGTGGTAAAAGACGGCGAAATCATCATTGTAGATGAGTTCACCGGTCGTTTGATGTTCGGTAGACGTTATTCCGAAGGCCTTCATCAAGCGATTGAAGCGAAAGAAGGCGTTAAGGTAGAACGAGAATCCAAAACTTTGGCAACCATTACCTTCCAGAATTATTTCCGTCTGTATGAAAAACTTTCCGGTATGACCGGTACTGCCAAAACCGAAGAAGAAGAATTCCAGGAAATTTACAGCTTAGACTGTATCGAAATTCCCACCAATAAGCCTTTACTTCGTGAAGATGCTCCTGATGCGGTTTATAAAACCGAGTTAGGAAAGTACAATGCGGTAATTAACGAAATTATTACCCGTCATCAGACCGGGCAGCCTATCTTAGTAGGTACTGTTTCCATTGATAAATCTGAGGTTTTATCTGCTTTGCTCAAACGCCGTGGCGTAAAACATGAAGTGTTAAATGCAAAAAATCACGATAAAGAAGCGCAGATTATTGCGCAGGCAGGTAAGAAAAATGCTGTTACCATTGCTACCAATATGGCAGGCCGTGGTACCGATATTATGCTTGGAGGTAATGCCGAGTATCTTGCCAAAGCAGATTTGGTGAAAGCCGGTTATGAAGATAAGGTGATTGCAGAGGCAACCGGTTTTGCACATACAGAAGATGAAACGATTCTTCAGGCAAGAAATGATTACAGCGAAGCATTAAAGAAATATACCGAACAGTTAAAGCAGGAAAAAGAAGAAGTGATTGCAGCCGGTGGCCTTTGTATCATTGGTACCGAACGTCACGAATCCCGTCGTATTGACAACCAGCTTCGTGGTCGTGCCGGTCGTCAGGGAGACCCCGGTTTTACCAAGTTCTTCCTTTCCCTGGATGATGAATTAATGCGTTTGTTCGGTTCTGATAGGGTACGTGGTGTTGTGGAAGCCTTAGGTCTTCCCGAAGATGAACCTATTGAACACGGAATGCTCACCAAAGCGATTGAAAGTGCACAAAGACGTGTGGAAGGCAAGAACTTCAGCATCCGTAAACATGTGCTTCAGTTTGACGATGTGATGAACCAACAGAGAGAAATCATCTATAAAGAGCGTCAAAGAGTTTTGGATGGCGAAAGCATCCGTGATAACATCATCAAGATGATTGGAGACAGCGTTTCTGCTACCGTGGACCAGTTCTGCGGTATCAGTGAATTTGCGGATGACTGGAATTTAAGCGGTTTGGCAGATGTGGTAAATAAAATTTACACCACCGAAGAAAATCCCTTTGTTACCGATGAGATTGATTTGGAAGATATTACAAAAGAAGACTTAAAAGCGCAGATCAATGAGATGGCTCTGGCGAAATACGAAGCTAAAGAGGAAGAATTCGGCGAACAGATGCGTGAAATTGAACGTGTGATTTTACTGCGTGCTGTAGACAGTCATTGGATGGATCATATTGATGATATGGATCAGCTGAAAAATGGTATTAATCTGCGTGCATACGGTCAGCGTGACCCGGTTATGGAATACAGAAATGAAGGGTTTGATATGTTTGAAGCAATGACGCAAGGCATTGCTGACCAGACTGCTAAAGGAGTATTAAATGTTACCATTCGTCAACCTGTTGAAAGAAAACAGGTGGCAGTGCCTCAGGAAACTCCCGGCGACGGAAGCTTAAAAAAAGCTCCTACCCGCTCCCAGAATAAAGTAGGACCCAATGATCCTTGCCCTTGCGGAAGCGGTAAAAAATACAAAAAATGTTGCAGACCGTAAGGCTTTGAACTGAAACTGAAACAAATAAAGGATGTGATAAGTTTGTTGGAATTTGAAGAATTAAAACTCCGCTTAACCAACTCCAAAGAACAAATGAACGAATTGAGGGATTCACTTTAATGTTCCCAGATTAGAAGCGGAAATTGAAGAGTTGGACCGTCAGTCGGCTGAACAAGGATTTTGGGAAGATCTGGAAAATTCTCAAAAGGTATTGCAGCGGCTGAAAGGGTTAAAAGACAAACTGCAGAGTTTTAACGGTTTAGAAACTTTGTATGAAGATATTTTTGCCCTCATTGAGCTGGCAGGGGAAGAAGACGATGCTTCCGATTTGTTGGGTGAAGCACTTTCGATGGAGAAAGAGTTTCTTAGCAAATTGGAAACTATGCTTTTAGAAACGCTGTTATCTGAAGAGTATGATGCCAATAATGCAATTATTTCTCTTCATTCAGGAGCAGGAGGCACCGAAGCTCAGGATTGGGTACAAATGTTATACAGAATGTATCTTCGCTGGGCAGAAAAACGCGGATTTAAAACCGAAACTCTGGACTATTTGGATGGGGATGAAGCAGGTATCAAAAGTGTGACTGTTTTAGTCAGTGGATTAAATGCTTACGGATATCTGAAAGCAGAGAAGGGGGTACACCGCTTGGTTCGTATTTCTCCTTTTGATTCTTCCGGAAGACGCCACACCTCTTTTGCATCCTTGGATGTGATGCCGGAATTACCGGACGATATTCAGATTGATATTAACTCGGAAGATTTAAAGGTGGATACCTACCGTGCATCCGGTGCAGGCGGTCAGCATATCAATAAAACCGAGTCTGCAATCCGTATTACCCATATTCCCACAGGAATTGTGGTATCCTGTCAGAATGAACGAAGCCAGCATAAAAACCGTGACACGGCAATGAAAATGCTTTATGCCAAACTTTTAGAATTAAAAGAGCAGGCGCATAAAGACAAAATTGAAGACCTAAAAGGGGAACAGTTGGATATCGGATGGGGAAGCCAGATTCGTTCCTACGTGTTTCATCCTTACAGTATGGTCAAAGATCACAGAACCTTAGAAGAAACAGGCAATGTTACTGCCGTGATGGATGGGGAACTGGATGCGTTCATCAACGCTTATTTAAAAGAACAAGCGAAAGGAAAAAAGGAATAATATGTTTGAAAAATTAGGGTTTTTAGAAGAAAAATATATTGACTTAAACAAAAAAGCTGCCGATCCCGACGTGATTAGCGATCAGGACCAGTTTAGAACTGTAATGAAAGAGATTTCCGAGTTGGAACCTATCGTGGAAAAGTATCGGGAATATAAACAGGCGCAGCAGGAAATGGCAGATGCCAAAGAAATGATGGATACTGAATCCGATCACGATCTTCGTGAAATGGCAGAAGCTGAATACTATGAAAAACGTGACCAAAGCGAACAAATTATTGAAGAAATCAAAATTCTGCTCCTACCCAAAGACGAAAATGATGACAAAAACGTTATCGTGGAAATCCGTGCAGGTGCAGGTGGCGATGAAGCGGCTTTGTTTGCCGGTGATTTATATCGTATGTATTCCATGTATGCGATGAATCAGCGTTTTAAAACCGAAGTTATTTCTGAAACGGAAATCGGTATTGGCGGTTATAAAGAAATCTCCTTCTCCATTGAGGGGAAAGGGGTATACTCCAAACTGAAATTTGAAAGCGGTGTTCACCGTGTACAGCGTATTCCGGAAACCGAATCCGGTGGCAGAATCCATACTTCTACCGTAACCGTTGCAGTGCTTCCCGAAGTGGAAGATGTTGAGGTGGAAATCAATCCCGACGATTTGGAAATTGATACCTATCGCGCATCCGGTGCAGGTGGTCAGCACGTTAACAAAACCGAATCCGCAATCCGTATTACCCATAAACCTACCGGCATTGTGGTAGCGTGTCAGAATGAACGAAGCCAGCATAAAAACCGTGATATGGCAATGAAAATGCTGCGTTCTAAGCTCTATGATATTAAAATCACCGAGCAGAACAGCAAAATTGCTGCGGAAAGAAAATCTCAGGTTGGTACCGGTGATAGAAGTGAACGTATCCGTACTTATAACTATCCTCAGGGACGTGTTACCGACCATAGAATCGGTTTAACGATTCAGCAGCTTCCCACCATTATGAACGGTAATATTGATGCATTTGTGGAAGCACTCATTACTGCAGACAGAAGTGCGAAACTGTTAATGAGTGAAAACGGATAATCAAGCATAAAACTATCAATCACTATTAGCATAAAAGAAAAACCATTGCTTCGAGGCAATGGTTTTTCCTTTTATATGTATCTTTTATATGCTATCTGATATCTTCGGTAACCGTTTCCGGTGCAATATCCAATTCTTCCGGATTTTCTAACAGACGCTTAAAGCGTTTAAATCCTCTTGCGAAATAGTGACCGTCACAAATTCTTTCATCCAGCGTGAGCACAAAATCGATATATCGTTTTTTCTCTGCTTCTCCGGTTTTATTTAGTTCATACTTGCTGTATTTCTTACCGATTGCCAGAAATAGGGGAAGGTTTCCGAATTCATATAAATGATGACGAACAGGCGGAATCCCCAAGGAACCTAAATTTGTGATAAAGATAGAACCGTGAAACGGACTCAGTTTTGTTAAAAATCGCGGTAAAAGTTTGATATAGTCCAACACTTTTAATAACCAGATTACAAATTTTAAGAAGAAGCCCGGCAGTTTGATGAAGGCTCTTGCAGCAACGTCCATATCATTTTGGTCACCTTCTTTACGGTTTTCTTCCAGTAATACTTTTAGTTTTTCATAAATGGTATCTGAAGTATCGTAAGGCGTTAAGAAAAGTTTTACCACCGTTTCAGGAGCATTCAGTTTCATTTCTTTTTTGATGGTTAAGCAGATTTCAATGCCGTTTCTCGCATAAAGACGTTGACCACGGATAAAACGGTTTAACCCTGGATATTCTGAGATGACACGTACGTAAGCAGCCATAAATACGTGCATCATACCAAAACCGGCTAATCCTTCTTCTCTTTTTTTGTGGATATACTGTTCGCTTTTTGTGATTTCGATTGGTGAAGAAAAACTGTTGGCAGAGTCATTTCGGCTTGGCATGATGAAGGGCATCATAGAATCCATTGGAGCTCTGCTTTTAATTTTTCTTCCTTCACTTTTTTTCCCCATGTAGGTATACCTCGTTATCAATTTATGAAGATTCTGTGAACATTGTATCATATTTATTCAGAAAAAACAACAAAAAACAACAAAAAATTTATTTTTTTGCAAAAAAAGAAAAAAGCGTGATGGAATTGATTTGAAAATTGTTAGCCTGGCACAAAAACAACAGTTGACAAAAAACGACAGATAGTGTATACTATTATAGTTATAATGCTAACGATTGATTTTAGGAGGATAGCGTTTATGGAAAACGAAAAGCGTAGTAGCTTTACCGGAAAGCTTGGATTTGTTATGGCGGCGGCAGGTTCTGCGGTTGGGCTTGGTAACATCTGGAGATTTCCGTACTTAGCTGCACAATATGGTGGCGGTATTTTTCTATTGGTATATCTGATTTTGGCGATTACTTTTGGTTTTACTTTGATGATTGCAGAAATTGCCATTGGTCGTAAAACAGGGTTAAGTGCTATAGGGGCATTCCGTAAACTTGATAAACGATATTCTTTTATCGGATATTTGGGAGCGGTTGTTCCCATGATTATTTTGCCGTATTATTCCGTTATCGGTGGTTGGGTAACAAAGTATTTATATGTATTTTCCACCGGCGGAATGGCGCAGGCTGCACAACCTGATTTCTTCACGAACTTTATTGGGGCTTCTGCAGAATCTGTGGGATGGTTCTTCTTGTTTATTGCTGCAACTTCTTTGATTGTTATGTGTGGCGTTGAAAAGGGGATTGAAAAAGTCAGCAAAATTATGATGCCCATCTTAATCGTACTATCAATCGGCATTGCAATATATTCCCTGACTATGCCAGGTGCAATGGCTGGATTTGCGTACTATATTACCCCTAATTTTGATAATTTTTCTGTCAAGACTGTGTTAGCTGCCATGGGCCAGTTGTTCTATTCTATGTCGTTGGCGATGGGGATTATGATTACTTACGGCTCCTATATGAAAAAGGATGTTAATTTAGAATCCTCTGTATCTCAGATTGAATTTTTTGATACCGGTATTGCATTTATTGCAGGGATGATGATTGTACCTGCTGTGTTTTCTTTTTCTGCCACCCATCCGGAGGCGGCACAAAAAGGAGCCGGTCTGATGTTTGAAACATTGCCCCAGGTATTTAAAACCATGGCGTTTGGTGATTTTATTGGTGCGGCTTTCTTCTTGATGGTTTTATTCGCTGCATTAACTTCCTCGATTTCTTTAATGGAAACTGTGGTGTCTATTGTTTGTGATAAATTGAAATTAAAAAGAATTCCTGCTTGTCTGGTTGTTTTTGGGGCAGCATTGCTGTTGGGACTTCCTTCTGCACTAGGAAGCAACCTTTGGAAGGATGTTGTCTTCCTTGGAAAAATGGACTTTCTTACTTTCTTCGACTTTATCAGCAACAGCGTGATTATGCCGATTGTAGCATTGTTAACTTGTATTTTTATCGGTTATGTATTAAAACCCAAAGCAATTATTGAAGAAGTGGAATCTTCCGGAACATTCAAACGTAAAAAGATGTTCGAAATTATGATTAAATATATTGCTCCGGTTTTCATTGTGCTAATTTTGGTGTTCTCTGTGTTGAGTGAGTTGGGATATCTTCAGGTCTAATATGTTATAAAAAATACGCTTCTTTCTGTTTGGGGAGGGGAGCGTATTTTTGTTTTTCTAATCACAGGATTACAATATTCATTTTATCAAATAAACGGGAGATTTTAAAAAAGAAATTGTGCAAAATATCGAAATTCAAAAAAAATACGAAAAAATGAGAAAAAAAGCTTGTAAAATCAGGAAGTTTATGTTACAATACTATAGGTTATTTTATATAATTGTTTGTTTTACACAACTTTGTTATTTTTTTAACAATTCAGACGTAAAATAAAACAACCTTTATACAGCTTATAATTCATTAGCTTAAGATAAAAAAAGAAAGGAATCTCTTAGTATGAAGTATAGTTACTATCCCGGATGTACTTTGAAAAACAAGGCAAAGACGCTGGACGATTACGCAAGAAAATGTGCGGAAGTTCTCGGCTTCACCTTGGAAGAAATTGAAGATTGGCAGTGTTGCGGTGGTGTTTATCCCTTAGGTAGTGATGAAATTGCTACCAAACTGTCTTCTGTTCGTGCATTAAATGATGCCAAAGAAAAAGGGCAGGATCTGATCACTGTTTGTTCCGCTTGTCATCATGTGTTAAAACGCGTGAATGATGACATGAAAAATGTGGATGACATCAGAACCCGTGCAAACAACTATATGAATCTTTCCGAACCCTATACCGGTGAAACCGCTGTGCTTCATTATTTAGAGGTGTTAAGAGATAAAATCGGATTTGATGCTTTAAAAGAAAAGGTTACCAATCCTTTAACCGGAAAGAAAATCGGTGCTTACTATGGATGCTTATTGCTCCGTCCCGGTAGCATTATGGCTTTTGATAATCCGGAAAATCCGAAAATTATGGAAGATTTTATCCGTGCATTGGGAGCAGAACCTGTGGTATATCCTTATCGTAACGAATGTTGCGGAGGTTACATTTCTTTAAAAGAAAAAGAAATGGCAAAAAACATGTGCGATACCATTAAGGAAAGTGCAAAAGGTTTCCAGGCCGATTGCTTAATCACCGCTTGTCCGCTTTGTATGTATAACTTAAATAAATCTTCCCAGACAGAGTTACCTGTTTACTATTTCACCGAGCTGTTAGCAGAAGCTTTGGGTATTAAAGAGGAGGCGTGTGAGTAGTGAGTCAT
>JAFYVF010000052.1 GCA_017549265.1 Clostridia bacterium | reverse complement strand
GGTTAAACCGATAAAAGCAACCAGATACCGATTAGCAATTACAACCAATGCAGAAGCTGTGCCAAGACAAATTTTGGTAAATAAAAAACTGAGACCAAAAATCACCTGTGCAAAAATAGCAGCTAAAACTGCAAAAAATGTTTGTTTGTGATTCATCGGATTGACTCCTCTTTTCCTTTGAAAACAGATGCTTTCCACAACCGCACCAAAAGCAGGGTGCCAATTAGCGGAAAGATAGCTGACACTAAAATACCGATGCGCATTGCCAACTGTTCTGCCGATATACTGATACTGTTTGCCCAAGAAATGATCCATGATTGTCCGATGGAAAAGTCAGTGACCATACCAACCAATTGCGGAACAACAGATGCCCCCATATCACCGCCTGCCGCCATCATAGCATAAATCAGCACACCACTTTTGGAAAATTTGTCTGCTGCCACGACCAATGTTCCCGGCCAAAGCATAGAGGAACAAAAACCTACCAATGCACAAGCAACCATTCCAACAACAGCATTGGGAGAGAACACTGCAACAAGATAACATAAAAACGCCGTCAAAGACCCAAAAATTAACACTCGGAACAAATGCTTCCCGAATTTTGTGTATAAGGTTCTTCCCAAACCCAGCATAATACCAAACATGGCAACACCAAAAATGTCACCCCAAACTTTGGGAAGTCCTAAAGCGTTTTCCACATAGCCCGACGCCCATTGAGACATATTACACTCGGTTGCACCACCCATAAAAATGGCAAGTACACAAAGCCATAAGGTTTTATCCCGGAAAAACTTTTTGGTATCTGAACTTTTTTCGGGGGTTGCAACCTCAGGAACGCAAACACCGCAAAACAAAATCACGGAACTAATAGGAACCACAGTAAATACTAAAATCAACACATACCACAGTTTTGCACCGAAAAGAAGTAAAAACAAGGTACCAAGCGCCACTACGGGAGCCACACCCCAAGCATAAACAGAATGGAGTCTGCTCATCTGCCGTTCAGGATTGTCAGATGGAATGGCAGCAATCACCGGACTGATTAACACTTCACACAGACCTGCAGCTGCCGAAAAAATGACAGTCCCTATCACAAATCCCAGATAAACTGAGCCGGGAGAAATCAGATGCCACAAGCTATAAACAAGCATCCCAACTACTGTTAAAATCGGAGTAAATTTTACTGTCTTTGCAATATTGAATTTGTACGGGAAAAAACTGAACAGCATGTCCACAAGCAGTTGCGTGGTATAGTTAATGAAAATCAAGAGACCAAGCTGTGTGTATGACAATCCAAACAGGGTTCGAAAGGTCAAAAACAACACCGGCGGTAAATTACACACCACCGCCATCGATAAGCTTTCGGTATAACAAGCTAAGGTTAAACGTCGATACTGTTTTTCCATATTTTTCTCCAAATTTTGCTAAATTTTTGCTATTTAAAATCTTCCGAATTTTTGTGTGAACGCCCGTGCAATACGATAGATGGGACCTTCCAATTCTTTGGAAACCTTTTTTAGTTCATCCCGAATTAAAATTCCTTGCGGACAATGAGTTTCACACTTACCGCAACCGATACAATTTGATGCAGCGGTAGAATTTTTCCGCAAGGCAGTTCCCATAAAATGTTCCCGTAATGCCTGAAAGCTATTATCCGTATATTTACGATTGTACGCAGAAAAAGAACCGGGAATATCCACACCTTTTGGGCACGGCATACAGTATCCGCAACCGGTGCAACCAACCTTCATTTTCTGATTGATTTCTTTAACCACTTTGGATAACATCTCAAAATCTTCGACTGTAAACTCTCCGACTGTAGTTTCCGAAGCAGTTTTCACATTTTCTAAAATCATTTCTTTGGAATTCATTCCCGATAACACAACCGTTACCTCAGGCTGATTCCAAAGCCAACGAAATGACCACTCTGCCGGTGTATATTGTTTTGAATTTTCTTTGATCAACTGTTTGGCTTTCTCAGGGAGTCGATTTACCAATCTTCCCCCACGAAGGGGTTCCATAATCATTACGGGAAGTCCTTTTTGATTGGCATAGCTGAGTCCTCTCTTCCCTGCCTGAGTATTTTCATCCAGATAATTATACTGAATCATACAAAAATCCCAGTCGTATGCATCTATCAATTTCATAAAATTATCTGTGTTTCCATGATAAGAAAAACCAAGCTGACGGATTTGGCCTGTCCGTTTTTTTTCTTGAATCCAATCTAAAACACCAAGCTCAATCATACGGTTCCATGCATCCACACCGGATAGCATATGCATAAAATAATAGTCAATATAATTGGTCTGTAAGCGTTTTAATTCTTCGTTAAAAATTTTATCTAAATCTTCCTGTTTTTTCACTAAATAATGCGGAAGCTTGGTAGCGATATACACCTTTTCGCGAAGCTGATTTTCGTGGAACACTTTTCCCAACAGAGTTTCACTGCCGGGATAAATATAGGCAGTATCAAAATAATTGACGCCGTTTTCATAAGCGGTCAGAATTTCAGATTCTGCTTTTTTGTAATCAATAATCCCTGCTTTAGAAGTAAAACGCATACAACCGTAACCCAAAACAGATAATTTATTCCCATAGCGATCCTCTCTGTATTGCATCTTTTTACTCCTTAACGTACTGAATTAAATCAGTAATGGCATTACGGTCAGAAAAATCACCGTCAGCATCACATAACTCAACCAACAGTTTTTCCATTTCAGAGGGATTTTCTTTGGAAGACATGATTTTCTTCAAAGTTTTTAAAGCAGTTCTATGCACTAAAGACAGTTCTGACATCTTCATTTTTCCAAGAAAATTAAATACTTTCACTTTGGAGGCAATATCACCTTTAAAATTCTTTTCTATTACCATTTTATCGTAATAATCACGGCAATCAAGGGGTGTAATTCCCGTGGTATAAATAATCAATTTTTTATCTTTTAATTTTTCCATATTTTTAGTGATAATGGTGACCCCGGCAATCACTTCAGCATACAAACCGCCGCCGTAAATAATGGTATCATATTCTGCCAAATCATCAATTTTTATCTGCTTGGCGTCTACAGCTTTACAGCCTAATTCTTCGGCAATCCACTCTGCATAGGTTTTGGTGGAACCGTATTTAGATTTATAAATCACAATCGCATTCATTTTTATTTCTCCTTTTATTCACACATGAAGATAGTATACCATACACACTATGAAAATGCAATTGATTTTATCAATTTTTTCATAAAAAAAGAGCTGATTTTATCAAAAAATCAACTCTTTTTTAACCTAAAAATTATTTTAATTTACTGTGATTTCCGGTAGTACGCAGGAATTCGCTGATTACCCAGCGAGTACGGTCATACACTTTCTGCTGCGCGTATGCAATGTCGCCCGGTTTTTCTTCCAACGCAAATTCATACGGCTGACGGATTTCGGTACCTACATTGATTTTTGCAATACCGTTTTCGATTGCACGTAAGATGTAATCCTGTTCAATACCGCTTCCGCCGTGAAGCACTAATGGCATTTTACCGGTAATCTCAGATAAGGTTTTAATATGTTCAATATCCAGTCTTGCGTTAGGTTTTTTCAAGTGTTTGGTACTTGCTGCAATGGCACCATGGAAACTACCTGCTGCAACAGATAACCAGTCACAACCGGATTCTTCAGCAAAACGTTTTGCTTCTTCAGGAACGGTGAATCCTTTTTTGGTGGTAAACAGTTCTTCATAGCTTAAACCGATACCGCTTCCTTCGTGGCCGGAAACTGCGCCCAGTTCTGCTTCCACAGCTGCACCGTAGGTTTTTGCAAATGCAGAAACTTCAGCGGTAGTAGCAATATTTTCGTCTAAGGGAAGTCTGGAACCATCCACCATAACAGACTGATATCCAACGTCTAAAGCACGTTTTAAAATATCCATATAATCCACTTTTTTCATATCCTCATCAATAGCAGGAACATGGTCCAAGTGCAATAAGGTGTAACCTTCTTTTGCAAATTTAAAATATTCTTTTGCAACTGCTTCCGGGCTCTGGGATTCAAATTTTTCCCATTCCAAACGAGCAACCTGAATCATTGCCAAAGAGTCTTCATCCACAATCGCCTGCACAATGGGTTCAACCATCGGCAGATAAGGAATATTGAATGCAGGAATAATGGTGCGGCTCTCCACCGCTTTACGTACAGCATCACGAGAAGTCATAAGTAATTTACCTCCGTTTTTTTAATAACAAATAATATCAAGGTTTAGTATATCATACTAAACCGCAAAAAACAAGACCTTTTTTAGAAAAATATGTCTTAATGTGTTTCAATAAATGCTTTTAATTTTTGAGCATTCTGATCAAAATGGTAACCGGTGATACCAACCTTTTCACAAGCTTCAATATTTTCTTTGTAATCATCCACAAACATGGTTTCTTCTGCTTTCAAATGATATGTATCTAACACATATTCATAAATTTCCCGATCGGGCTTCGCCATTCCCACTTTTGCAGAGAAAACCAGTCCGTCAAAGCGGTCTAAGATGGAACACATCCAGGGAATATCTTTATATTTTTCGGCAAAAGTATCGGTAGCATTAGATAATAAGTACATTTTGTAACCTTTTTCTTTTAATTCTTTTACCAGACGAATCATTCCCGGTACGGGTGTGGCAGTGTTGGTCCAGTTATTGTAAACGATGCAGGCATCTTCCCAAAGATGTTCGGGTAACTGAGCGCAAACTTTTTTAAGCATCTCTTCATCCGTCATTTTGCCGCGATTCAAAAGATCCCAATCCTGAGGGTCAAACACTACCTTCCGAATCAGTTTTTGTTCTTCGGGATCAGTGACATACGTTTTTGTAGTGTAATCCGCTAAGGTCCATCCCAACACATTCCCAAAATCAAAAATAATATTTTTAATCATTGTTTTTTCATCCTCTCTCCTCTTAGTTGTCAAGCTCTAAAAAATTACGAAGTTTTTCTACATCCTGGTCAAAAAGATAGGTCTGAATCCCCACTTTTTGGGCAGCGTCCACATTGTTTTTTACATCATCTATAAATAAACAATCGTTAGCATCCAAAGAATATTTATCTAAAACATACTGAAAAATTTCACAATCCGGCTTTGCCATTTTTGTGGTAGCGGATAGCACCAATCCGTCAAAATGAGAGAAAAGCTTTGCAATCCAGGGCACCGTGTGATAGGTATTTACAAAACCTAAGCTGATATTGGATAACAAATAAATTTGGTGCCCCCGAGCTTTTAAATCCTGCACTAATGCAGTCATTTTGGGAACAGGCGTCATGGTGTTTACCCAATTTTCGTATACGGTGATTGCCTGACGATGCAAGTGCTTTGGAAGACGTTTGCAAATATCTGCAATCACATATTCATCCGTAATTGCTCCACGGTCCAGATTATCCCAATAAATACGGTCGAACACCACATCACGAATGGGTGCAATTTCTTCTTCACTATCCACATAAGGTGCTGTTAATAAATCAATATCAAAGCGTCCTAACACATTCCCAAAATCAAAAATAATATTTTTCTTCATAGTTTCTCCGTTTTTCCTTATTCTTCGTAGTCAAAACAAGCTCTGCCGTTGGTATAAGGTCTTACAAAAGTATTTGCCACCCTTACGTGTTCGGGATGCACCGAATAGCCTTTTAAGGATTCTTCATTTTCAAACACGGAATACAAAAAGACATCCCCGGTTGAAGACTCAAGCGGATTTGTTTCCACTCTGACTTCCAAAAGCCCGGGAACAACTCCCACAAGACTTTCCAATCCTTTTTTAATTCCCTCTTTAATTTCGGGAGTATTATACTCCTCTTTTAAGTTCCAAATGATAATATGCTTTACCATATCATTTCCCTCCGATTTCATTTGAATTAAAAAAAATGTGTAATTTGGGTACCACTGTTTTTCTTCAGCGGTTCATATTGAGTTATTGTAAAAATCTTTGTCAATACTCCAAATCAAATGTAAACTCTTCATAAAAACTGACAAGTTCTAATGCATACTCCTTTTTCAATTCATAATATTTATTTGCACAAAGGGGACCTTTAATACTACCTCCTGAGTATCTCATATTACAGATTTCTGTATATAAATCCAAATGTTTTTCAGTATATTCATCATATACCTCTCTTAGATTGTCAAGTTTTTCTATAATGACGTCCTTTTTATCTTCAAAAATATTTTCTGTAACAGCAATAATTTTATCATAGTATTCTGTAGAAACAGCATCCCATTTATCCGCATACTTATATGACAATTCTACCATTCCCAATGTTGTTGTATATTCATCTTTTTTGGATTCTTCTTCATATTCACTTTCAATATCATATAAAAGTTTATCACTTATCGATTCTTCTTGTACGACGGTAGTGGTATCATTGATATCCGACTCCGTTACGGAAGTTCTTTTTTCGCAAGAACATAAACATAATACAGCGAATAATGCGGTCAAAATCAATATTCTTTTCATAACAGTTCCTCTTTCGTGTATATTTTAGATATCATTCATTTTTAATGAATTGGATTACATCCATGAATTCTCACTTTGCTCCATAAAATAAATTACTCTTCATGCACCATTGGTGCAATTCACAAGGCGCAAGAATCAATTCATGCTGACAGGACAATTCAATGAGTTTAATTTGCAAATTCATTATACCACATAAAATAAAAAATGACAATACCTGCACTGCAAATATTGTCATTTTTTCTAATATGAAAATATAATCTTACAGACCCATTTCCTCTTTTACCTGGCGGAAGCAATCCACGATATATAAGATGTCTTCCTGGGATAAAGCTGCAGAAAGCTGGGTACGGATTCTTGCTTTTCCTTTCGGTACTACGGGGTAAGAGAATGCTACCACATAAACACCTTTTTCCATCATCCGTTTTGCCATTTCTACCGCTTTATGTTCATCATATAACATTACGGGAATAATGGGAGTGCCGCCGTCCATTACATCTAAGCCGATTTCTTTGATTTTTTCGGCAAATAATTTGGTGTTGGCAAATAATTTTTCTCTATAGGAGAAGTTATTTTCAATCAGTTCCAATACTTTGATGGAACCTGCTGCAACAGCGGGAGCCAAAGTGTTGGAGAACAGATAAGGACGAGAACGCTGACGAAGTAAATCAATAATTTCTTTTCTGCCGGAAGTGAAACCGCCGGAAGCACCGCCTAAAGCTTTCCCAAAGGTACCTGTGGTGATATCCACTCTACCCATCACACCGCAATGTTCTGCAGTACCGCGACCGGTTGCACCCATAAAGCCTGCAGAATGACTATCGTCAACCATAACCAGTGCACCGTATTCATCTGCTAAATCACAGATGGATTTCAAGTCTGCAACGATACCGTCCATAGAAAATACGCCGTCGGTTGCGATGAGTTTAATACGGCAGTCTTTTGCTTCTTCCAGTTTAGCACGCAAATCTTCCATGTTATTGTTTTTATAACGGAAACGTTTTGCTTTGCAAAGACGGATCCCGTCAATAATGCTGGCGTGATTTAATTCATCACTGATAACAGCATCAGCTTCCCCTAACAGGGTTTCAAACAAACCGCCGTTGGCATCAAAGCAGGAAGAATATAAAATGGTGTCATCAGTACCTAAAAATTCGCTTACTTTCTGCTCTAAGTCTTTATGCAGTTTCTGAGTACCGCAGATAAAACGAACGGAAGATAAGCCGTAACCATAGTTGTCGTAGCTTTCTTTGGCTGCTTGAATTACATCGGGGTTATTCGCTAAGCCAAGATAGTTATTGGCACACATATTGATAACGTCTTTGCCATCAGATAAGGATACTTTTGCACCCTGAGGAGTCATAATCACTTTTTCGTTTTTGGTGAGGCCTTCTTTTTCGATGGTTTCGCAAGTTTCTTTAAAATATTTTAATGCTTCTTTCATAATTGTTCTCCTTTATTTTTCTAAAAAATTAGAGATTTTCCCAATCTAAAATAACTTTTCCGCATTTACCGCTGTTCATTGCTTCAAAACCTTTTTCGTAATCCAAAACGCTCATTCTGTGGGTAATGATATTGGAAATATCCAAACCACCCTGCAGCATTGCAGACATTTTGTACCAGGTTTCGTGCATTTCTCTGCCGTAAATACCTTTTAAAATTAAGCCTTTGAAAATGATTTTGGACCAATCCACTTTGGTATCACTCTTAAGTAAGCCCAACAATGCAATTCTACCGCCGGGAAGCATATGGTCAATCATGGTGTTTAACGCAATTTCACTACCGGACATTTCCAAGCCAACATCAAAGCCTTCCCGAATCATCAAACGTTCCATCACATCGGAAAGATTTTCTTTGGTAGTGTTTACGGTATACTCAATCCCCAGTTTTTTGGCAAGTTCCAATCTGTCATCCTGGATATCGGTAATCACAACGTGTCTTGCACCAACAAATTTACATACTGCAGCCGCCATAATACCAATAGGACCTGCTCCGGTAATTAATACGTCTTCCCCAACTAAATTAAAAGATAATGCAGTATGTACAGCATTTCCGAACGGGTCGAAAATGGAATACATTTCTTCGGGGATATCTTTTTCACAAGGACGAACGTTTTCCTGCGGAATGACTAAATATTCCGCAAAAGCACCGTCACGGTTCACGCCAACACCAATGGTTTCTTTGCAAAGGTGACCGTGGCCTGCCAAACAGTTACGGCATTTACCGCAAACAATGTGACCTTCCCCGGAAACAATTTCTCCGATATAACGGCCGCGCACATTGTTGCCCATTTCTACGATTTCACCCACGTATTCGTGACCGATTACACGGGGAGTCTGAATGGTCTGCTGAGACCACGCATCCCAGTTATAGATATGCAGGTCAGTACCGCAAATTGCAGTTTTATGAATTTTAATTTTGACATCGTTGGGACCGGTTATCGGTTCGGGAACTTCTTCCAACCAAAGCCCTTTTTCAGGGAATTTTTTTACCAGTGCTTTCATGCCGTGAAACACTCTCCTTTTTTATCATAAAATCCTTTTACGAGTTTGCTGTTTGTGTTTCGTACAGACGAACAAATCTAAACATTGTCCACCATTCGCGTACAACTTTGATTATAGTACTTTTTAAAAATAATGTCAAGAGATTTTTTGAGATTTTTTCAAAAAGTATTGACTATTTTTTTAAAATAGTGTAAAATGAAGCAGTCAAAATGAGCGCCTGTAGCTCAGTTGGATAGAGTATCAGACTCCGACTCTGAAGGTCGTGCGTTCGAATCGCATCAGGCGTACCAAACAAGAAAAAGCTACACCATTGTGTAGCTTTTTCTGTATGAGGCACGAGGACTTATTATGAAAGTGATTGCAAAAATTAAAACCAAATACCCCGAAAAATTCGGAATCCCCCGTCAAAGCGGATTGGTGGAAAATAAGGGACGGATTGTTTTTGAAAAAGAGTACCGTGTTGCCGAAGCGTTTCGGGGATTGGAAGAATTTTCTCACATCTGGATTTTATGGGAATTTTCCGAAGCCAAACGAGAAAGTTGGTCTCCCACAGTTCGTCCCCCTCTGTTGGGCGGAAACAAACGTGTGGGCGTGTTTGCAACCCGCTCCCCCTTTCGTCCAAATTCTATCGGTCTTTCCTGCGTAAAACTGGAAAAGATTGAATTTACCAAAAACGAAGGACCCGTGCTTCACGTGGTGGGTGCCGATTTGTTAAACGATACCCCTATCTATGATATTAAGCCCTATCTTCCTTACGCAGACAGTTTTCCCGATGCCATTGGCGGTTTTACCGAACATTTAAAAGAGCGAAAACTGGATGTTACTTATTCAGAAAATATTTTTGAAAACATCTCAGAACCCTTAAAGCAGGAAATTATCCAGGTGTTAGCCCATGACCCCAGACCGTCTTACCAGGATGATGATAAAATTTACGGCATTAAATACAGTAAATATGAAATTAAATTTCAGGTAACCGATAAAGTGCTTACCATTTTATCCTTAACAGAATAACACAATAACAAAAAACTCCGCCCGATAATCCGGACGGAGTTTTAGTATTTGCCGATAAATTTCACCAAAAAATATTTCTTTCATACAATAATAACTGAGGAGAAATCTCCTCCGATTTTTATGATTAAGAGAGGAAGAAGAAAAATGGCAACATTTACCAACCAGGCAACATTATCCTATAACGGTAATACTGTCAATTCCAATATTGTAACCGGCAATATTGTGGAAGTGTTAACTGCCACCAAAACAGCAGTTTCCGCATCATACAATACGGGTGACGATGTCACTTATATTATCAGCATCACCAATTCCGGCAACACTCCTTTTACCGGTTTAACCGTAACCGATAATTTAGGCGCATACACCTTCGGAACAGAATCCTTGGTCCCCTTAGATTATGTTGACGGTTCTGCATTATATTATCAGAACGGTGTTCTTCAGCCGGCTCCTACCGTAGCCGCTACCAATCCGTTAACCTTTAGCGGTATCAGTGTTCCTGCCAACGGAAACGCTATTATTGTGTATGAAACTACTATCAACAATTTTGCTCCTTTAGGAGAAGGTAGCACCATCACAAACCAGGTGGAAGTATCCGGTAGCGGTTTAACCGCACCGCTGATCGCAACCGAAACCGTTCCCGTGGCAAGCGGTGCGATTTTATCCATCACTAAAGCACTCTCCCCTGCTAACGTGACCGAAAACAGCGAATTAACCTACACCTTTACCGTCCAGAATACCGGTAATGCTCCTGCAGATGCAACTGATAACTTAGTGATTACCGACACTTTCAATCCTGTTTTATCCAATATTACCGTTACCGTAAACGGTGTAGTATTACCCATAACTGCTTACACCTACGATGAAACCACAGGTGTATTTACAACCAACCCCGGCGCTATCACCGTTCCTGCCGCAACCTACACTCAGAATCCTGTTACCGGCGAATATGTAATCACTCCCGGTGTAACAACTGTAACTGTAACAGGCACCGTATAATTGAAATTTCACCAAGAAAAAAAGACCTCTCTCGGAGAGGTCTTTTTTTAGGAATTAATATTCAAAACCGTATTTTTTAGCGATTTCACGAACACTTACTTCTTTACCCTGAATGCCGGCTTCTTTCTGAGCTTCCATCAAGAGAGTAGAAATAATTGCAGATTCCGGTTTGTTTTCAGGTTCTACTTCGCCACGGGTTGCACGAATGAAGTGATCCAGCTGTGCACGGTACACATCTTCAAACACGCGGGTTCCGTCAATGATTTCGGTTTTACCGTCGATAGTTCCGAAGATGATTTCAGCGGTATCAAAGTTTCCTTTTACATAGCCTTTGTCACCAACGATTTCAATGGCATGTACCTGAGGATGCTGAATGTAGTCAAAATGACAGTTTGCAGCCATACTTCCGTCTTCCCAACGATACAGAGTATCAATAGAGTTTTGGGGAGAAGACAGGGCCATATTGCCAAGTTTGGTAGCATTGGTGTATGCATAATCCGGAACGGAACCGGTGAAAAAGTGCAGTAAATCACTATCGTGAATACAATCCATTGCTAAGGAATAAGGTGTGTGTTCCTGATGCTTGGTCACAGAACACAGCAGAATGTTGTGAGAAGAGAATCTGTTAGTAAAATGAACGATATTACCCAGTTTTCCTTCATCAACCAACGCCTTCATTTTACGAATGAAGGGGTCAAAACGGAACATAAACCCAACAGAAAATACTTTATCGCTTTCTTTTGCACGCTTCAGCATTTTTACACAGTCTTCCATCGTATCGCTCATAGGTTTTTCACATAATACATGCAACCCTGCGTCTAAAGCTTCGATTGCCATGTTAGAATGCATCTGATGAGGAGTTGCAATTAAAGCTGCATCCGGATTTTCAGCTGCAATTGCTTCTTTCATAGAAGCATACAGATTTAAATTCGGGTAGTTTTCTGCCATAAAATCTTTGCTGTTCGGGCTGGGATCAACCACGCACAGGATAACATCTTCTCTTTCGTTCAACAGTCTTAAATGACGTCTACCGATACTACCAATACCTACAACACAAATTTTAGTTTTATTCATTTTCTTATCTCCTTGTATTAATTGTATCTTACCAGTTGGTTAAACCACCGTCAACCACAATGTTGGTACCGGTCATATAAGAAGATGCATCGGAACATAACAGAACGATACCACCCTGTAATTCTTCAGGTTTACCGGTACGTTTTAACATTGCTTTTGCACTTAATCTGCCGATAAAGTCCATATCGGTGTTGGGTCCAATGTTGGGGAATGCACCGGGAGTTAAGCAGTTTACACGGATATTGTGACGAGCCAATGCAGATGCACAGTATCTGGTATACTGAATGATACCTGCTTTACCGGTGCTGTATGCAGGATGGTTCCAAGCAACAGTGTCACCATAAATATCAAAGTCGGGTGCAACAAGACCATACATAGAACCGATATTTACGATGTTGCCGCCACCGTTTGCTTTAAAATGAGGAATAATTTCTCTGGTGCAACGGAACACGGAATGAACGATACCGTCAATCATGCCTTCCCAAATGGCATCGGGAGTGGTATCCAGATGGAATTCAATTTTGCCATCAATGGGTTTGGGCGGATACACTGCACAGTTTACCAAAACATCTACTCTTTTCATGATAGAAATCGCTTCTGCGAAGGATTTTTTAATCGCTTCGGGATCGCTTAAATCATAAGAAGAGAAAATCAGTTTACCATTTTGTTTGTATTCGTCAAAAGATTCATTATAACGGTCAGTTCTTGCAGGAACAAAAACAGTTGCGCCGTGATCCAGTAATGCTTTTACCATTGCACTTCCTAAAAAGCCGGTACCGCCGGTAAAAATTACATTTTTGTTTTCCATGGAAAAAAGATTGCTTGCCATAGTGATTGCCTTGCCTTTCTTTGTTGTTTTACAAAAATTATATCATATTTATATTTCTTTAACAAGTATAAAACAGGACTTTTTTTATTCTTTTGTGTCTTGCTTTTTCTTCGGATATTCTCCAAAAAACTTCTTATATGCTGTTCTGAAAGATGCAGCGGACGTATATCCAACCGATTCTGCAATTTCAGAAATTGATTTTTCGCCGTCTTTTAGCATTGCCTGAGCCATATTCATTCTGGATTCTAATAAAATTGCAGAAAAACTACTATTGTAGGTTTCCTTTAAAATGCGGGTAAGCTGACGCTCACAAACACCAATCTTATCTGCAAGTTGCTGCTTATTACAATGCGGAAAACGCATTTCAATATTGAAGAAATCTTCCAGTAAAGCAATTCTTTGGGCATCCAAATTTTGTGTAGGATCAGAAGAAGCCTGCACTTC
>JAFYVF010000051.1 GCA_017549265.1 Clostridia bacterium | reverse complement strand
GGTCTGGGCGCTATTTTTAATTCTGACACTACTCAGCCCTTATACGGTGTGAACCGCAGCGAAAACTACTGGATGCTCCCCTATATGAACGAGAATACCGGCGAAATTTCCGATTTGAAAATTCAGACCGCTATCGACTATTTAGAGGAACATACCGGCAGTAAGGTGGATTATATTTCCTGTTCCTACGATGTGAGAAGAAGCTATCTTTCTTATCTGGAATTAACCAGAAGAAATATTGATCCCATGACCTTAGAAGGTGGGTTCCAGGCGATTTCCTTCGGAGGGATTCCCATTGTGGCAGACCGTCATTGTCCTGACGGCACTATGGACTTATTAAACTCCAAGTCCTTTGCAATGCACACCTTATCCGACTGGGATTGGCTGGATGATGACGGCAAAATCTTAAAACAGATTGCCGGAAAACCTGCGTGGACCGCAGTGTTAGCCAAATACGGCGAGCTGATGTGTGACCATCCGGGTGGTCAGGCAAGACTTTCCGGTGTTACAACAGCGTAAAGGGGAATGCTAAAAGACTTCAGATCGCAAAACAAGTGTTTGCTATCCACAAACTTCACCACTCGCCGTACCTTTTGTACGGCTTCGGGTAACCCAAAGCAGAGCTTTGGTTCAGTTTGTGGATTCTGAAGCCTTTTTTCTCTCCCCAAAGGAGTGGGGGTGTTTCATAGGTCGCTTGACCTAAGAGGCACCCTCTTTTTAAAAAAGGAAACTATATGAACAAAAAAATATATAAAACCCCTGTTCTGACCAATGTTTTTTTCATTCCCGAGCGTCTTCGGGAGATAGATGATGGTTATTTTGTTTTAAGAAATCACCAAACCCAACGATTTGAAATTCATCACAGAGGACAACCCCACAATACTTATTGTCTGACGGTTCCTTATGATGAACTGGATGAAAGAACCATTGACCTGGTGCAAAAAACCCGTATTTGCAATGCGGAAAAGCTGCTGTCAGCGATGGAGGAGCATAACCAAAAAATAGCCAAACAGCAAAACGATATTCCCGAAGAAGCAACCCAGAAGCTAAAAGAAACCATCACCTATCTTGGCAGACATTCTGACAAAGAAGATTTAGACGACGGGGCGTTTACCACCCGTTTTTTGTAAGGAAGGAGGAATAAGATGACCTTACAGGAAGTAACCGATGTGGCATCCGTTTTAATCGGAAAACCGGTGGATACCCCATTGGCCAACAGATTTTTAAATGAAGGGATCAGGCTTCTGATTGCACGATATCCATCTGCCTGTCCTATCAAGTGTCTTCGTGTTTTGTGGCAAGCAGATAAAGACCCCTATCCCATGCCGCCGCACCGGGGAATTTATAAAATATACCGCAACAAACAGTTGTACGCAGATTATCGTCTGGACGAAGAAGGGCTTTATTTAAACCGTGAGGGAGAGTATCAGGTTTATTATTACAGTTCTCCTCAAGGGATGGTGGCAGAGGGAGAGTCAATTCCGTCCGCTCCCGAATATGATTCGGAATTATGTAAGTACGTGGCGTTTTCGGTGCTTCGTATGGACGACCCAACTAACCGTTTGGCAGACCGTTTGATTGAAGAATTTTATGAAAACTGTGCCGCCATTCATAAGAGTCTTGCGGGAAGACTCAGAAAGCCGTCCGCTCCCTTACCCACACCCGTTTGGAGATAGGGAGGTAATCTATGAACTTTTATGATTTTTCAGGTGGAATTGTAAATCAGAAATCTCCTTATTTGTTAAAAAAAGATGAAGCGTTGGAGCTTTGCAATTTTGATGTGGAGCAAGGCGGATTAACCGTTCGGGCAGGAACAATCCCAAAATATGGGCCCTTTTCAGGAGATGTACAATCAATCCACAAGGCGTTAAGCGTGAAGGGGCATGAAATTCTGTTTGTAAAAAGTGAGGAAGGCGTCGAGATGTTGGTGGGAGGTGTTAAATGTAACCTCCGGATGTTTTGTGCTTCTTTTAAAGTGCTTCCCATCATAGACGGATTTGCATTTCTGATTAGCGGAACTCCTTATCATTTGCAATCTGTTTATCGCCGTGTGGACGGTATTCTTCCCATAACGGGAGTCTGGAGCGGATATGTGGTTTTGGAGCGGTTATCAGACGATTATTCCACCCGGGGAGATTTCCCTTCGGATTTATACGAAACCAATATCTGGGACGAAGATACCAAGACCCTCTATTATGCCAAAGCTCACACCAATGCCAATCGTGACAATATTAAAGAACTGCTTTTAGGCAGTCAATTTGTGGCATTAGGACATGAAGGAGATTTAGTGTATTTACAGTATACACAAGCTTCAGAGATTCAACTGAATCTGAAAAAACTGTATCATGAACACACCAATTTTACTTATGCAATGTCCTATGCATTATCCCAAATATTTCGCCAGATTTCGCCGGTGGAGAAAACAGGACAGAAAGCATGTGCATGTCCCTACATTGTGTGGCACCCTGCTTCCATGCGATATTTTGCGGCAGGGCATCCCGATTATCCCACTGCATTGTTTATCAGCGAGCCTAACGATTGGTACACATATCTTCCCGAAAACGTGTTGTATCCTCACCTGCATTTAGGGAAGATCACAGGTCTTTCGGTGGTGGAAAAATCGGTGGTGGTTGCTTATGAACACGGTTGGAGTCACTATGTTGGTTCCGATCCCACAGAAGACGGGCAGTGGTCGTTGCTCAGTGTGCCGGACGGTACCCGATACGGAGACACGGTTTGTACCACGCCCGGAAGCGTCAGCTTTTTATCAGACAGCGGACTGGTTAGCTTTTCTGCATCGATGCTGACGGTGCAGATGCTTTATTCTCCCTCCAGTTCTTTATATAAATTTTTATCCAAAGAGAAGATTGCACTCCCTATGCCAAAGGAAAAAGCCTTTGCTTTTTACAGAAATGGCATCTATTATCTGATTGTGGACGACACCATGTATCTGTATCATTTTACCTTGGGAGCTTTTCTTTGCTACCGGGGACTCACCTGTCAATGCATCACGGAAAGCTATGGTGGTGACATCTTAATGGGGTCCGGGAAGTATGTCACCGTCTTTTCCAATAGTGCATCAACCGATTATGACCCGAAAACAGATTCTCAGATTCCCTTTTCTTACTCTGTTAAAATTCCCATTCTCGGAGCGGTTGATGCCACAGCACTTGCCCGTTCGGAGGAGTTGGCAGTTGTTACGAAATCCTTGTCTTGTCCTGCAGATTGTCATATCAGACTGTCTTCCGAGCGAGAAGAAAAGGAAGGCACACTATTGCACACCAATCACTTATCTTACGGCAAAACGCCTTGGCAATACCGTTACCGTGACAGTGCTTTTTCGGAAACGGTGCTTCCCTGGCAGGTAACAGGCAACCTGTTTTTCTTAGAAATTTTTGGTGCTACCAATCCTCAGGAAACTTTGCCTTTTCAAATTTACAATATCTATTTAAAACTGAAAAAGGAACGTGATAAGTAATGATTTTTTTAATGTTATGCTTGATAGCTTTGGAAATTTTTCAGTATCTTCAGCTAAAAAAAATAGAGAAACTGTTACAAATCAAACCGCAGGAAACCATTTTGAAAGAACCACCAAAAGCACGGGGGAGTTTTGTGGTAAAGAGAATGGAAGAACGTTTGAAAGAAGCGTTATACGAGTAAATAAAAAAAGACGGAATTCTTGGGAATTCCGTCTTTCTTATTGTGAATACAACAAGGTTCCGGGGCACCCGACCGCAATCTTTGATTGCGTTATCAGGTCGGGTTCTTATTTCAGTTTTATTGTTCGCCGAAATCTTTTGCAGTCGCCTTGTTGTAAATTTCCATAACTTCCTGGGAAGGTTTCTGATCCAGTAAAGATACGCCCACTGCTACAATTGCACAAGCGATAAAGCCGGGCAGGATTTCATAAATATCATTAAAATTGAATACCCAGGTTCCGCCACCTACCAATTTGTCGAACACGATGGTCACTTCACCCATGAGCAACCAGCCGATATCTACAACAGCACCTGCGATAATCCCTGCAACAGCACCCTTGTAGGTGAAACGTTTCCAGAACAGAGACAGAAGGATTACCGGACCGAATGCGGCGCCAAATAAGCCCCATGCGTTTTCTACCATTTCCATAATTGCCTGTGCACCGGTACCGCCGTCATTTGCAATAAAGAATGCCACAACGGATACAATCACAACCACGATTCTACCAACCCATAACAGTTCTTTATCAGAAGCATTTTTTCTGATTAAGGGTTTGTAAATGTCGGAAGTGAAGGAAGAGGAAGCAACCAGCAACTGAGAGTCCGCGGTGGACATAGAAGCTGCAATAATTGCCGCCAATAAAATACCTGCAATAAAGCCGGGGAAGAGCATTCTTGCCAATTCAATGAAGACCAGCTTCTGAGAACCGGTGGGTAAAAGCTGTTCTGCCAGCATCATTCTGCCAAAATATGCAATCAAGATTGCTGCCAATAAGGTGATGATAACCCAAATGATTGCAACGGTTGCAGATTTTTTCACCATAGAGGGCTTTTTAATGGACATAAATCTTACGATAATATGAGGCATACCAAAGTATCCTAAGCCCCAAGCAAGACCGGAGATGATTTCTTCCCAGCTTGCAGAGAACAAATTAGGAACAAAGGTACAGGATACGGTTTCACCTTTTTCCACATAAGTATATACAGTGGTCAATTTAGAGGGGTCCAAATTTTGAGTTGCCACAACGATAATTGGTACAGCAAGTAATGCTGCCAACATCAGAAGGCCCTGGAAAAAGTCAGTCCAGCAAACTGCTTTAAAGCCACCTAAGAAGGTGTATACTAAAATGATTGCCGCAAAAATCACCATCGCTAACGTGGGATCCAGTTCCGGAAATAGGGTGGTAAACACGGTGGTACCTGCAGAGAATGCAGATGCAACGTAGATGGTGAAGCTAATCAAGAACACAACCGCACAAACAATTTTTAAGGCAGAACTTTTTGCTGCAAAACGGTTGGTTAAGTACTGAGGCACGGTGATGGCATCACCGGATGCTTCTGAGAATTTTCTTAGTCTCTTTGCTACGATAATCCAGTTTAACGCAGTACCGATGGCAAGACCGATGCCGATCCAAGCCTGACCTAAACCAAATGCTAAAATACTGCCGGGCAGACCCATTAAGAGCCACGCACTCATATCGGATGCCTGAGCACTCATGGCAGTAACCCAGGGACCCATCTGACGGCCACCTAAAAAATAATCTTTTTCACTGTTGCTTTTGGATTTGAAGAAAAAGAATACCCCAATTCCAAGCATGGCAACGAAGTACAGAACAAACGCTAATACTTCTCCTGACATAATTCTAATCTCTCCTTTTTTGTTTTGTGAAAGCGGGAAATCGTTTCCACAAAACGAAAATTTCTCTTCTATTATAATATAAAAGGAAGAATAAGTCAAGCAAAGTGGCGGATTTTATTTTTTTGCTTTGCAAATTACGCGGAAAAACTTGTAATTTTTATGAAAATAAGGTATACTATATGATAAGAATATACAGTTTTTGAAAGGAAGGATTTTCCGATGAAATGTTGTATCCTCGCCGTGGGCAACGAAGTGGTTTCCGGCGATATTGTAAATACCAATGCGGCTACCTTAGCCAATCTTGTGAAAGCTTACGGAATTCACACTGTGATGCATATGGCGGTGGAAGATTCCAAAAAAGATATTGTGAAGGCTGTGAAACGGTGCCTTAAGAAGGCAGACTTGGTCTTTACTACCGGTGGACTTGGTCCCACCTATGATGATATTACCAAAAAAGCAGTAGCGGAAGCGTTAGGACGAAAATTGGTTCGGGATGAATATTCCGTGGAAGTGCTGAAATCTTATTTTCAGCGTGTGGGCAAGGAAATGATGCCCAGCAATTTAAGTCAGTGCGATTTTCCAAAAGGCTCACAAATTATTCAGAATCCCAACGGGACAGCTCCTGCCAGCATTACCAAAACGGAAGAAGGCACCGTGATTATGCTTCCGGGACCTCCCATTGAGCTTCGTGCACTGATGGAAACCGAAGAAATGCTTTCTTTTTTAAACAGTCTGAAAAAAGAAGAAATTTTAGAAACCACCTTGCGCTTTATCGGGATCGGCGAATCTAATTTAGCAGAAATTCTTTCGGACGAGATGAAATCCGAAGAAAATTTGATTTTAGCTCCCTATTCAAACACAGGTGAGGTGCATTTGAAAATTACCGCAAAGGGAAAAACAAAAGAAGAAGCAGAAGAACGTACTGAACAACTTATGCAAGTTATTTATCAGAAAGCAGGGCAGTATGTTTATGCAGAGGGAAATCATCCTTTAGAAGAAGTTTTGGTGCATACGCTCATTGAAAACGGACAAACATTGGTGACTGCAGAATCCTGCACCGGTGGTATGATTGGGCAGACTGTTACTGCAGTTCCCGGTTCCTCCAAGCCTTACTTGGGGGGTGTGGTGACCTATTCCAATGAACTGAAAATGGCCCTTTGCGGTGTGTCACAAGATACCTTATCTGAACACGGAGCTGTTTCGTCACAAACCGCCTGTGAAATGGCAGAGGGAATCCGTACTCGTTTGGGAGCAGATATTGCCGTTTCAGTGACGGGAATTGCAGGGCCCGGTGGCGGAACCGAAGAAAAGCCGGTGGGATTGGTATATATTGGTGTTTCTACCAAAGAAAAAACGGAAGCGACTCGCTTCAATTTTGTGGGAAACCGTGATAAAATCCGTCAGTTATCCATGAAAAATGCACTGCATTTAGCTTTGAAATCCTCTTTAGCATTGGCTGATTCTGTTTCTGAAATATAAAAAATAGAACATTTGTTCGATTTTTTTGTTAAAATCTATTGACTTTTGAAATTTTTTTGTTATAATGTGGGTATCGATAACAAAATCCGTTGGGAAAGGATGGAATCTGCAAAATGGATATGGAGTTAGAAAAACGCAAAGAAGATCGCCAGAAAGCTTTAGCAGCTGCAATGGCGCAATTAGATAAACAATTTGGGAAAGGCACTGTTATGCGCCTTGGTGAAAATCTGTCCATGGATGTGGATGTGATTCCCACCGGGATTATGACCTTAGACCGTGCCACCGGCGTGGGTGGCGTTCCCAGAGGACGTGTGATTGAAATTTACGGTCCCGAAAGCTCCGGGAAAACCACCGTTGCCCTGACCATTATTGCCGAAGCTCAGAAAAACGGCGGAGAAGCGGCATTTATTGATGCAGAACACGCCTTGGACCCCATTTATGCCAAAAGACTTGGCGTGGATATTGATTCTTTGCTCATCTCTCAGCCGGACACAGGGGAACAGGCTTTGGAAATCACCGAAGCACTGGTTCGAAGCAACGCTTTGGACGTGATTGTAATTGACTCGGTTGCAGCATTGGTACCCCGTCAGGAAATTGAAGGGGATATGGGAGATTCCCACGTGGGCCTTCAGGCAAGATTGATGTCTCAGGCGTTAAGAAAATTAACCAGCGTCATCAATAAAACCAAAACCACCACCATTTTTATCAATCAGCTTCGTGAAAAAGTGGGCGTGATGTTCGGAAATCCAGAAACCACCACTGGGGGACGTGCTCTGAAATTCTATTCCTCTATGCGTTTAGATGTGCGCCGTTCGGATTCTATTAAAAACGGTACCGAAATTGTGGGGAATAAGGTGAAAGTAAAAGTGGTGAAGAATAAGGTTGCGCCTCCCTTTAAGGATGCGGAATTTGATATTCTTTACGGAGAAGGCATCTCCAAAAATGGTATGTTATTGGACTTAGGCGTGGAAGCAGGCATTGTGGAAAAAAGCGGTGCCTGGTATAACTATGGCGAAATGCGTTTAGGTCAGGGCAGAGAAAATGCCCGGTTGTACTTAAAAGAGAATCCCGAGCTGGCAAAAGAAATTGAAGAAAAAATCCGAGACGGTTGGGACGATTAGTTTTCAGATTGTTTTGTATTATACTTGAAACAGTGTTTCGATTACATAAAAAAGGTTACTGCATTTGCAGTAACCTTTTTTTATCATATGTTATTGTTTTCTTTTTCCGAAGAACAGAGGAGAAAGCCTTTTGTATAAGATAAAGGTCAAGGCTGCGTTCCCGGCCCCTTTCACCAGGGTAAAAGGGAAATTCATGTAGATGAGTGCTGTCCATAAATCAGTCACATTGGGATTGATTGCCTGATACATTTTCACAATGGCATCCATGGGCATCAGTTTGGCATACACCGGATATACCACAAAATAGTTGGTAAAAATTCCAATTACTGCCATTGCCAAAGTTCCTGCCAAAGAACCCACCAACGCACCGGAAAGGGTTCGTTTTTTTTGGTAAATCAATCCGGCTGTGCCACTAAAAACTGCACCTAAAAGAAAATTGGAAAATTCGCCTACACCACCTGTGGTGGTAAAAAATGCATTGATGATATTCTTCACAAGACACACCAGCACCCCGTACCATGGACCAAAGGCAAATGAGGCAAGCAACGCCGGAAGTTCGGAAAAATCCATTTTAATAAAGCCCGGCATAAATGAGGGGAGTGGGAAGCTGAACAGCATCAATACAGTTGCAACGGCAGCAAGCATAGCCGTTACGG
>JAFYVF010000050.1 GCA_017549265.1 Clostridia bacterium | reverse complement strand
GTTCTGTGGAGCGAAAACCTGCCCGAAGCATTCAAAAAATACTGTGCAAAAGTGTCTATCCAAACTTCTTCCATCCAGTATGAAAATGACGAGCTGATGAGAGAAAAATTTGGTGATGATTATGGTATTGCTTGCTGTGTATCCGCTATGAAAATCGGTAAACAGATGCAGTTCTTCGGCGCAAGAGCAAACCTGGCAAAAGCGCTGCTGTATGCTATCAATGATGGTAAAGACGAAAGATATTCCGAACAGGTTGGTCCCAAGGTTGGTGCATTAACCGGCGAATACTTAAACTACGAAGAAGTTTTAGATAAATTTGACAAAATTTCCGACTGGTTGGCTGAACTGTATATCAACACCTTAAATATCATTCACTATATGCACGATAAATACTGCTACGAAAAACTGGAAATGGCTCTGCACGATGAAAACATCGTAAGAACCTCTGCTTGTGGTATGGCAGGTCTTTCCGTAGTGGCAGACAGCTTATCTGCGATCCGTTATGCAAAAGTAAAAGCAATCCGTGACGAAAACGGTATTGCTCACGACTTTGAAATCGAAGGCGATTATCCCAAATACGGTAACAACGATCCCAGAGCGGACGAAATCGCTGTTATGCTGGTTGAAAACTTCATGAAGAAACTGGCAGGTCACACCACTTACCGTGGTTCCAAACCTACCATGTCTATCTTAACTATTACCTCCAACGTTGTATATGGTAAGAAAACCGGTTCCACTCCTGACGGCAGAAAAGGCGGCGAACCTTTTGCTCCCGGTGCGAACCCCATGCACGGCAGAGATTCCAAAGGTTGTATTGCATCCATGAAATCTGTTGCAAAACTGCCTTACGATTATTCTGAAGACGGTATTTCCTACACCTTCTCCATCATTCCTGCTGCATTAGGTAAATCTGATGAGGAAAAAGTGGAAAACTTAGTATCCTTAATGGATGGTTACTTTGGTGATACCGGTCATCACATCAACGTTAACGTTATCAACAAAGAAGTTCTCTTAGATGCAATGGATCATCCTGAAAAATATCCTCAGCTGACTATCCGTGTATCCGGTTACGCTGTAAACTTCATTAAGCTGACCAGAGAACAGCAGTTAGACGTTATCAACAGAACTTTCCATACCCGTTTCTAATCGAAACTGAAAGGAATATCACATGGATGGATATATTCATTCGGTAGAAACTTTTGGCGCTGTGGACGGTCCGGGGCTACGTTATGTAGTGTTTTTCCAGGGCTGTCCGCTGCGATGCCTGTTCTGCCATAATCCTGATTCCTGGAAGATGGGAGAGGGCGAAAAAAAGAGTGATACCGAGCTGATTGCCGACATTCTGGAATACAAAAGCTTCATCAAACGAGGCGGTGTTACCTTTTCGGGCGGTGAACCCTTGGCACAACCGTCGTTTTTGCTTTCACTAATTCGGAAATGCAAAAAACACGGTTTACATACTGCCATTGATACCTCGGGCGTTATCAACATTGAGCAATCCCGTTCTATCATTGCAGAAGCGGACATGCTTCTTTTGGATATCAAAACCTTTGATGCAGAGCTATATCCCAAACTGACAGGGCATACCATTGATAATAATCTTGCCACGCTGGAATTTTGCGAAGAAATCGGAAAACCCGTGTGGATTCGGCATGTGTTGGTTCCCGGTTATACCTTGGTGAAAGAACGGATGGAAAAGCTGGCAGAATATTTAAAGCAATTTAAATGTATTGAAAAGATTGAATTGCTCCCGTTCCACAAACTTGGAGAATACAAGTGGGAAGAATTGGGCGTGCCATATCAGCTTTACGATGTGCCTGTTCCCACTGAGGAAGAAATGGCAATGGCGAAAGAAATTTTTGGTTTATCCTAAAAACATAAAAAAGGAGTGGGAACACTCCTTTTTTTGTGCTTTTTAGTATTGTTTTTTTGAAAAAAGGGGAGAATCCACCAGAGGTGATTAATATGTTTGGACTTTTTATGAGTATCATCGCAGGGGCTGCAATGAGTATTCAAGGTGTTTGGAATACCCGTTTATCCGAAAAAATCGGATTATTTGAATCCAATGTTTTGGTGCAGGGAACAGCATTTTTACTGGGGCTTCTGGTAATGTTTTTCTTTGGAAAAGGGAACTGGGGAGAACTATCTAACACGCCGAAACTCTATTGGCTTGGCGGTGTTTTGGGAATTGTGATTACGGTAACGGTAATGCTTTCCATTAAGGATTTAAGTCCGACCTATGCCATTTCAGTGATTTTAATTTCTCAGCTTCTGGTGGCGGCATTGATTGATGCATTCGGATGGTTTGGCAGTGAACAGGTTCCTTTTTTATGGAACAAATATGTGGGACTCGCTCTGATGATTGGAGGAGTTTTACTCTTTCAATTCAAACAAGGAACATAAAACCAATCAAAAAGTTCGGAAAACAGCCGTTTTTTGTGCAAGAAACGGCTGTTTTCTTGACTTTACATAACTTTTTGATAGAATGGTTTTGTAACAGTTTGTTGGGGAAAGGGAGAATAGGAGAAACCATGAGAACAGACTCTTTTTCCAAAGAAAAACACCTTCCCGTAAGGCGTTTTATTGCGGATGAATCCAAGGTGGCAACAGGGCTTTACGGGCCTCGTGCCATCGCAGATGATTTGGACAATCTTTATTCTATGTTTGACCCTGAGGCAACCTTTTTAGATGGTTCCGAGCAGGGCGGTATTTCTGAAAAAAACCTGCAGAACGGTGCGGTATCTTATGAAAAACTGGCAGAGGATGTAAAGACAAAATTTCAGGGAATCGCATCCGAACAGCAACTTTCTTCTCTAAGAAAGGAACTGGATGAAAAAGTGGATTCCAAAGCAAAAAAATCCACCACCTTATCAGGTTACGGCATCACCGATGCCTATACCAAAGAAGAAACAGAAAAGGGATTTTTATCAAAAGAAGGTTTTGTTGCAGAAAAGGCAAACCTTGCAACTGCGGACATGCTGAACCATGCAGTTCGTGAGGTAGAAACTTCAGTATCAAAAAAAATGGAAGAAACCGTTCTTTACGAAGATGTGGTAAACACACCTGTATGGACAAAGCAGCCCACTATTGAGGGAACATTGGATGCGGCGTTCAACACCACCGATTTCTATTATGTTACCTTAAAGGATGCAAGCGGAAATGCACTTCCGAGTGGACGGTTTATGCTAAAGGATACCTATGCTGACGGTGCAACTGTTTACCCCACTTTGTTTTCACTTGCCAATCTCAACACGGGAACAGCCACTTTGGCGGAAAATTATCCCGTGGAGTTTACTACTGTTGGTTTATACTACAGCTTTCGGGATGCAGGGGTAACATTATTGATACAGGACATTGATGCTTGGAACATTAGCAACGGAACGGGAAGCATCTGCATTGTTGTAAATGGAGAAGTAATTCCGAGAAATACAAATCTGTATGTGTATTCTCATTTAAAAACAGATAAAAATGTAGCATCGTATCATTCCACCAACGGTACAACAGCATTCCAAAGTGATTCTACCATGGATATTGTTTTATATACCAATTTGACGGAATTAAGTAATGTGGGAAATATGCTGTACGATAACACCGTGTTAAAAAAAGATGGAAGCGGTTATTTTTCATCGGAGAGAAATGTGGTTATCCGATATAATGACAAAAATGCAAAAGCATATCAGGTGTTTGGTTTCGGAAAGATATTATCCGAGAATACCAATATTGCAAGTATTGCCTTCAGGTTGAATAATGTGAATAACGGTATGCTGAGGAATGGAACAAAAATTATCATTTCGGAGGTGAGATAGGATGTTGGTTTTAAAAAATGGAACTTATGTTACATCCGATGAAGAACAGTCCACGGATGAAATTGTAATTTCTTACGAAGAAAAGGCGGTTTCTCTCATCCGTGAGAAATATTCCGTCGATGATGAATTGGCAATTCAAAGGCAGAGGGACACCAAACCGGATGAATTTAACGAATACTTTGCATACTGTGAGAAATGTAAGGAAAAGGCAAAAATATTCTGATGAAAAAGCATTGGCACATCAAAAAATGTGCCAATGCTTTTTTTCATCTTATTGATATAATAAAGGTTTAATTTGCTCGGAATCAATGTTGGTGTGATCGTACCATTTGGAGCCTGTGTCAATATCTTCCAGATTGGTTTCGCCCTTCATGGCTTGAACCGCCAGTTCCACTGCACGGTAACCAATAGAAACCGGGTCCTGCGTTACAGAACCTAAGAATTTTTGATTACGGATAGCATCAATTTGCAATGCACCTGAATCGAATCCAACGGCAATCACTTTGTCGGGACCAATTCTGCCTCCTGAAATGGCGGCATCTGCATTGATAATGGCTTTGGCAGCGAATTCATTGGAACCGTAGATGGCGATTAAATCGTTTTTGTTGAGCAGGGTTTGAGCGGAGGTTTGCCCTTGAGTGTCGTTGATTTCGGCAGGAATCGCCACATCGATTATCACCTTGCCGCTTGAGATACCATTGGCAAATTTCGTGTGTCCGATTACCGCCACGGAGCCTTTACCAAAGCCTTCGGTGGATTCGATCAGATTCACCATTTTATCTAAAAAACCCTGAGTTCTCATACTGATGGACTGAGAGTTAGCTTCCTGAGAAACCACGCCGATACGGACAGTTTGGCCGGATAATTTTGCTTTGATGGAATCATACATTTTTTCGGCTGCCAGCTCTCCCGCTTTATAGTTATCGGTAGAAGCGTTGGCAACAATGGTTCCTTCCGGTGCTCCGGGCACCCCGGAGTCAAATCCGATGACAGGAATGTTGTTGGCTTTTGCTTTATTGATGGCATCCAAAGACGCTGTGGTATCTAATGCAGCAATACAGATTGCAGCAGGTTTTTTGTTGATAGCGTTATTCAGCATTTCTACCTGTGCCGCAATGGCGCCTTCCCCCTCGGGACCTACGAAATTGATGTTAACACCATAGTCTTTTCCTGCTTGCTCAGCACCTTGTTTCACAGCTTTCCAGAAGTCGTGCTGGAAGCCTTTTGCAACCATTTCTACGGTGTTTTCGGAAGATTTTCTGCCACATCCGGTAGCAAGAACTAAGATGAGCAATGCACTCATCAATAGGGTAAACATTTTTTTTAAATTCATTTTTGAAACAACCTTTCT
>JAFYVF010000049.1 GCA_017549265.1 Clostridia bacterium | reverse complement strand
GGGTAATTTTTGGATATAAGGAACCAACAACTCAATAAAATGCTCTGCCTGAGTGAATTTTCGCACGTGAGTGTTTTTCAATTTCCCCTGTTCGGTCACAAAATCCAGAACCGTAAGCAATTTGTTTGCCGCTTTGGGAGAAATCAAATGTTTTTCTTCATTCTTTGCCACTTCCACCACCTTGTTGTCGCTTTTGGTGGTTACATTTTTGACATCGGCACGAAGAATGAGTCGTCCTGTGCGGTCGGCATAAATCAGTTCTAACTCATCATATAAGTTAGCAGTTTCCAAAAGAGTGTTGAATAAAGCCGGGAATTCCCCTTTGGTTTTTTCTTTCTGAAAGGTGAGGCAATACGCTTCTCCATCATAAGAAAGAATAAACGGATAGGTCACGGCGCCTGATTTATACTGCCCCGAAACTTCTAAAAACAAATCCTTGCTTTCTTCCCAACGGGATAGCATTCCGCTACCGAATAATTTTAATTTTTGGATGGTTTGTTTATTCAAGAAAATCGCCTCTTAGTTGTACTTTTTGATACCGATATCTTTTCGATAATGTGCATCAGTGAAAGAAATTTTAGCCACAGCATCATAAGCTTCACGGATTGCATCATCCAAGTTGGAGCCGGTTGCGGTCACACCAATAACACGACCGCCTGCAGTTAAGAATTTACCGTCTTCTGCCTTGGTTCCTGCGTGATACACAAAGATATTACCTTTTTCTTCGGCTTGATCCATACCAATGATTTCGTAGCCGGTTTTATATGCTTTGGGATAACCGCCGGATGCCATAATGACACATACACAGGCGTTCTCTTCCCATTCGATATTGATTTCGTCCAAACGTTCATCAATGATAGCATCAAAGATGGTTAACAGATTGGTTTTCAAACGAGGCAGAACAACCTGGGTTTCCGGGTCACCAAAACGGGCATTGTATTCAATTACTTTTACGCCGTTTTTGGTTGCCATCAAGCCAAAGTAGATAACCCCTTTAAAAGGTCTTCCTTCTGCTCGGAGTCCGTTGATGGTGGGCAGGAAGATGTTTTTCATACATTCTTCTTCCAAATCCTTATTATACACACGGCTGGGAGAGAAAGTTCCCATACCGCCGGTATTTAACCCTTCGTCGTTATCATAAGCACGTTTGTGGTCCTGAGCGGATACCATGGGTACCACGGTTTTGCCGTCGGTAAATGCCAACACGGAAATTTCGGGGCCGGTTAAAAATTCTTCGATAACAACGGTGGAGCCGGATGCACCAAACACTTTATCCACCATCATTTCGTTGACAGCTGCTACCGCTTCTTCTTCATTCTGCGCAATAATTACCCCTTTTCCTAATGCCAGACCGTCTGCTTTGATTACTGCAGGATAGGTGTTTTCCGCTTTTAAATAAGAGATTGCAGCATCTGCATCGGTGAAGGTTTCATATTTTGCGGTAGGAATGTTGTATTTTTTCATCAACTCTTTGGAGAAGGCTTTGCTTCCTTCCACAATTGCCGCATTTTTACGGGGACCGAATGCACGGATACCTGCCGCTTCCAGCTCGTCCACCACGCCTAATACCAACGGGTCATCAGGAGCAACCATGACCATATCAAAAGCTTCTTCTTTGGCATAAGCCACCAATTTTTCAATTTCAGTTGCTTTGATGGGCACTAAGGTTGCCAACTGACCGATACCCCCGTTCCCGGGTGCACAATAGATATTAAGGTCGGGATTATCCCGTTTTAAACATTTAACGATAGCGTGTTCTCTTCCGCCACCGCCAACAACTAAGATTTTTTTGATTTCGTTACTCATTGTCTTCATACTCCTATCAGATTTCTATAAGCAAATAGGGAACTTTTTCGTGAAAAATTCCCTATCCTTTTCCTATTTTAGTGATGGAACAAACGGTTACCGGTGAATACCATAGCAATACCATATTTGTTACAGGTGTCGATAACATGGTCATCACGGATGGAGCCTCCGGGCTGAGCAATAAACTCTACCCCGCTTTTTCTTGCACGTTCAATATTGTCGCCAAAGGGGAAGAATGCATCAGAACCAACAGACACGCCGGACTGGGTTTTCAGCCATTCCAAGCGTTCTTCACGGGTTAACACGGGCGGTTTTTCGGTGAAGAACTGTTCCCAAACGCCATCTTCCAGCACGTCCATATATTCATCGGAAATATACACGTCGATGGTGTTATCTCTGTCGGGACGGCGGATGTTGGGTTTGAATTTTAAGTTCAACACTTTTTCGTGCTGTCTTAAATACCAAACGTCTGCCTTGTTGCCTGCCAGTCTGGTACAGTGAATTCTGGACTGCTGACCTGCGCCAACGCCGATAACCTGTCCGCCTTTTGCATAGCAAACGGAGTTGGACTGAGTGTATTTCAAGGTAATTAATGCGATAATCAAGTCGATTTTTGCACTATCGGGGAAAGAGTTTGCATCAGTCACAAAATTGGTTAACATATTTTCGTCAATTTTCAGTTCGTTTCTTCCCTGCTCAAAGGTGATGCCAAATACATCTCGACGTTCAATGGGCTTGGGAGTGAAATCTTTGTCAATCTGGATAACGGTGTAACCGCCTTTTCTTTTGGATTTTAAGATTTCCAACGCTTCGGGAGTATAGTCGGGCGCGATAATACCGTCGGACACTTCTTTGGCAATAATTGCCGCAGTTTCTTTATCACAGGTATCGGATAAAGCGATAAAATCACCGTAGGAAGACATTCTGTCTGCACCTCTTGCTCTTGCATATGCGCAAGCCATAGGAGAAAGCTCAAATTCTTCCACAAAGTTGATTTTCTTTTCTAAATCGGAAAGGGGTAACCCAACTGCTGCACCTGCAGGGCTAACATGTTTAAAAGATGCTGCTGCAGGAAGACCGGTAGCTTCTTTTAATTCTTTTACCAGCTGCCAGCTGTTGAAGGCATCTAAAAAGTTAATGTAACCGGGTCTGCCGTTTAAAATGGTGATAGGCAAATCATATTCCTCGGTAAAAATTCGGGAGGGTTTTTGATTGGGGTTACAACCGTATTTTAATTCTAATTCTTTCATCGT
>JAFYVF010000048.1 GCA_017549265.1 Clostridia bacterium | reverse complement strand
TGGGAGATTGCCGTGAAAAATACAATGTGCAACAGAGATTCCTTCTGTATCGTTGGCACGACAAGGACCCCGTATATTTTGATAAATCCTTCCGTATGACCATTGATGACGGTGTGTATGCACCGCCCATTCATTCGCCCAGATATGATGATTTCACCTCGGTGGCATTCTATTATCTCACCGAGCCTAAGGCGTTGCCTTATGAATTGCCTTGTCATTTTGATTTGCGGATGAGATAAGAAGGAAAACACTATGAATGAAGTGAAAAAAATTGCCGTGGGACTGGATATCGGAACCACCACGGTGAGCGCCATTGTGTTAGATGCTGAGCAAAAACAAGTATTGCAGATTTACAATGTGGCAAACGATTCCAAAATAGAATCTGCCATAGCAGGAGCATTCATTCAGAATCCTGCAAGAATTTCAGAAATTGTGACTGAGATTTTGGAAGATATCCTGGCAAATTATTCCGTCACATCCATTGGGGTGACAGGGCAAATGCACGGAATTCTTTTGATTTCACCCGATGGGGAAGCGCTTTCTCCTCTTTACACCTGGCAGGATATGCAGGCAAGTTTGGGTGAGGATTCCTCTTGTGAGCAGATACAAACCATCACAGGATACCGTGTTCCTGCGGGATACGGACTTGCCACCTTATATCATCTGATACGAACCAATCAGGTGCCGAAGGAACCCTATGTGGCAGGCACCATTATGGATTTTATTACCATGAAATTGACGGGGATTTCCCGTCCCGTGATGCATATCACCAACGCCGCATCCTGGGGATTTTTCAGTACTTCTCAGAACAACTTTGATTTCGATGCGGTGGAAAAATTGGGGATTCCAAAGGATGTTTTGCCTCTTGTAACCGCCGATAAAACTGTGGTGGGGGAATACAAAAATATACCCGTAGCGGTTGGAATCGGCGACAATCAGGCGGCATTTATGGGCTCCGTCAGTGATCCGAATAAAACCCTTTTGGTGAACATCGGAACAGGAAGCCAGGTTTCTTTGTTATCGGATCAATTTCCCGAAGAAGAAAGTTTATTGGTGGAAGCTCGTCCCTTTGATGGGAATTCTTTGTTATACAGCGGTTCTTGTTTGTGCGGAGGCCGTTCTTATGCTTTGTTGGAGAAATTTTTCCACCAGTTTGCTACCAAATGCGGATTGGAAGACAAGCCGTATTATGATGTGATGAATTGTTTGGCAAAGGAAGGTCTCGCATCGGGAAATATTGTGAATATTTCCACCACCTTTGCAGGAACCCGTGAAAATCCCAACCTTCGGGGTGCAATTACAAACATCGGAGAAGAAAATTTCACCCCTCAATCCTTTGCGGCAGGTCTTTTGGCAGGGATGGCTGAGGAACTTTATGAGTTGTATCAAAAAATGCCTCACGAAGGGGTAACAAAATTGGTTGCATCGGGAAACGGTGTGCGGAAAAATCCTGTTTTAAGACAGGTGATCGAAGAAGTATTCGGGATGAAATTAACCATTCCCGACCACACTGAAGAAGCAGCGTTCGGCGTAGCAATGTTTGGTGCGGAAGCGATTTAATTTCTTTTTATCAATTCAGACGGCAATTCTCAAAAAGAGGATTGCCGTCTTTTTATTGACAGATTTTTTAAATTGTGATACAATATATGAAAAGTTGAAGCATTTGTAGAGAAGACATCTTTGATACTTTACGATAAATTAGGAGATTCGCCATGGAAAAAGCAAAAAAAGCGAAAAAACTGTTGGTGTTGTTATTGGCTATCAGTATGAGTTTGACAGGTTGTCAGACCACAACGGTTAAAAACAATTCTGCAAGTTTGACTGAAAACGCACCGGAAAGCACTCCCGAGCCAAGCAAAGAGCCGGAACTGCCACAGGAAGATATTGTGAACTATATGGCATTGACCTACGTGAACGGAGCGTCCACAGAAGCAAATTATGAAGTGGATACCGAAATTGTGCTCCCGGACAGAACTTTTGTATGTGAGGATGTGGTTTCAAATCCTGCGGAATTGCTCACATATGAATATTTTTATGCCATTGGAACCGGGGATTATGAGTATCTTGTGAATCACCTTGTCGGTTCTGATTTAAAACGAAAAATGCAGGCAGTTGTGGAGTCGGATTCCGGTGGAGTTTTTTATAAAAAGGTAACTCTGCACGAAATGGAAATTGTTCCTATTGATGAATTTTACGATTTTCAGTATCGTTTTTGCGAAGAGGTAGCAACTCTGGCAGGAACAGCAAAGTTGACGGAATATACCGTGGTGAAAGCCAGAGCAAGCTATGAATTTAACGATTTATCTTTGGAAATGAATCCCGATTTGGCAGATGGCGAAGTTACCCTTTATATTTTCGTGGGGCGAACCGATGGGGATTATTTCCTGTTTGAGGCATACGATCCGGCATACGTGGAACAGCAAAATTAAGGAGTTGTTATGAAACAAAAACTTGCTATTCTGATCTTGGCGTTGACAATGATTTGCGGGTATCATAGTGTTTTTGCAACCTATAGTGATTGGGCGGAAAAAGAGCTCCGTCACGCAAAAGAATGTGGCATCCTGACTGAACAAAACACCTGGGATTATGGGGAACCGATGAAGCGTGGGGAACTTGCTCCCATTCTTCTTCGTGCCTACGAAAACGTAACCGGCAAAGAGGCGCCGAAGGTGTCCGGTTCCTATTTTACAGATGCATCCTACGAGGCTGAAGCCTTGTACCGTTTGGGAATTATGAACGGTGTGGGAGATGGCAAGTTTGCGCCGGAAATCCCGGTTACCAGAGAGCAGATTTTCAAAATCATTTTAACGTTACAAGCAGTTTGTGAGGGGGAAGAACTTGTGCTTCCGTCTGTGTTTTATAACCCGCTAACCGATTTTGAGAACGTGTCCGATTGGGCAAAACCTTACGTAGAAAAGGCATATGCCAATGGCATTATCACAGGTTATGAAGACGGTAGCTTCCGGGGGCAGAAGACGGTTTCCCGGGAGGAAGCAATTGTGCTTTTGGTGCGATCTGTGAATCTTTCCTATCAACCGGCAAAACCGAATCAGGAAGAAAAAAACCAAAATGTAAAACCCACTGTTTCTATGGAGGCGATTTCCACTGAATTTTCTTGGAATGTGAAATCAAGTTGGGAAGCAGGAGAACATACCATCGTCTGGAGTGCTTTAGCGCCTGACACCGAATATGTTCTAACGGTGACTGAACAGCGGAATTCTCGCTATGAGGGAGACATTCCGCCAAATGGTCCGATCGAATACCGTTATGTGGCTCAGTATGAGCATCCCTTGTATTTATATCCCAATCGCACCTATTTTCTGACGTTATCGGCCGGTGGCAAAACATTGGAAAAAGAAATTTACATTTCACCAATCCATACCCAAGAAATGCAAGTGATTCAGGAAAATCTGCCTGAAACCAAGGAAGAAGCAGATGTGCTGATGGCTAAAGTTACCGTTCCTATCTGGAAAATGAAATCGGATGGTACCAAGTATGAAAGTTCCGCAGAATTGACGGTACATGCTGTGATTGCCGAAAAAGTTGAGGCGGTATTTACCGAGATTTTTCATGGGGAAGAACAGTTTCCGATGAAGGATTTGGGGGCATATTCCTGGCGTGGTGGCAGAAGTGAGCATAACTGGGGTACTGCGATCGACTTAAATGCTAACGAGAATTATTGCGTTTATAAAGATGGGACCACCATCGGAGACGGATGGTTCCCTTATGAAAATCCGTATTCGGTAACTCCCTACGGAGAAGTGGTCAATGCTTTTGAAAAATATGGATTTACCTGGGGCGGTGACGCTTGGTCAAACCCCAAAGATTATATGCATTTTTCTTATCTGGGAACTTGATTTCAGACGGGAGGCTTCCATATGGAAGATAAAAAAGAAATAAAAGAAGAAAAAGAAATACAAGAAACAGAAATTTCCGAAAAAGAAAATAAAACGAAGAAGCATAAGAAGCAAAAGGAGCAAAAAAAGCAAAAAAAAAGAAAAAAATGGCCATGGATTCTTTTGAGTATTTTTTTGGTCTTGGTAATCGGAATCACCATTTTGGTGAAATGGCAGTGGAATAATATTGTGGCGCTTTATTATGCAAGTGTGTATACCCCTGAACAGCTTCAGCAGATGCAAATAGAAAACGAAGCAGTGATGCAGGAAATTTGTGATAGAGTATCCGATGTGGATTTTTCCAGATTGCCCCAGGAGGCACAAAAGATGTTACAAACCGGGGAGCTGAGCGAGGAAGATGCCGTTGCTATTCTTACAGGTCAACTGGTCTGGGAAGACTTTCTTGAGGGAGGCACCTTAACGGACGGTGGAACAGAAGTTACCGAATCCGGCGGGGATTCTTCGAATTCCCCCTCCCGTGTGGACGAAATTATAGCCAAGATGTATGTGCTTCGCTCCGGCTATATGGGAAAATTAGATTCGTTGGTGTCACAAGCATGGAGCGAATATAAAAAGGGCGGTATCTCCAAACAGGATTTGATTAACAAATATTTGAATATCGGATACGGTTTGGAAGGGGAATGTGATGGTCAGATGGAGGCATTGCTGACAGCACTGCAAAGTGAGCTTTCCAGAACAGGAGGAGATGCCAATCTGATTAACGATATTCGAAATACCTATTTATCTCAAAAAAGTATCAAAAAAGCAGAGATCATTGCAAAATATCAAAAATAAATGATGTGTGAAAGAGAAAGAAAAAATTCTTTCTCTTTTTTTGTGAGATAGTATTCAAAAAAAGGAGCTTTTTCCTGAAAAATCCGTAGAAAATTGACAAAACTACTTGCTATTTCATAATTGGTGTGCTATAATATTGTAGTTAAAGTATAGCTTTTTTTAAACTTTTGGAGGTGCGCTTTTCCATGGGTGAAAGAATTTTTTTATCATCCCCTCATATGTGCGGAAACGAAATGGCATATATCAATGAAGCATTTGAAACCAACTGGATTGCTCCTTTGGGCAAAAATGTGACTGAATTTGAACATGAAATGTGTCAAATAACAGGTTCTCCCCAGGCGATTGCCATGTCTGCAGGAACTGCAGCGTTACATATGGCACTGCGCTATTTAGGCGTGGGCAGAGGCGATGTGGTGTTCTGCACTTCTATGACCTTTGCGGCAAGCTGCAATCCCATTGTGTATGAAGGCGGCACCCCCGTGTT
>JAFYVF010000047.1 GCA_017549265.1 Clostridia bacterium | reverse complement strand
TGGAGCGGTGACGCTGTGAAAAAAGCAACCGGCTATGATATCGAAGGCAAGGCCAAAGAAGCAGACGGTTTCATTCACTTAATCAACTCCGGTGCTTGCTGTCTGGATGCTTCCGGTGCAGTAAAAGATGAAAACGGCAACGCTGTGATGAAACCTTGGTATGAAATGACCGAGGCTGATCAGGATGCAGTTATGGCTTCCACCACCTGGAATATGGCTGACTTAGGTTACTTCCGTGGCGGCGGTTTTTCTTCCAGATTCTTAACCAAAGCCGAAATGCCTGCAACTATGATTCGCTTAAACTTAGTAAAAGGTTTAGGCCCCGTTCTGCAGATTGCAGAAGGTTGGACTATCGACCTGCCTGATGATGTTTCCGACAAATTATGGAAACGTACCGACTACACCTGGCCCTGCACTTGGTTTGCTCCCAGATGTACCGGTGAAGGTGCATTCAAAACCGCTTATGATGTAATGAACAACTGGGGTGCAAACCACGGCGCAATTTCTTACGGTCATATCGGTGCAGACTTAATCACCCTCTGCTCTATCTTAAGAATTCCCGTATGTATGCACAACGTACCCGAAGACAAAATCTTCCGTCCTGCCGCTTGGAACGCATTTGGTATGGATAAGGAAGGTCAGGATTATCGTGCATGCGAAACCTACGGACCTCTGTATAAGTAAGGGCTTGTAAAATCACCGAGAACGCAAAAGGCATGGGTTAATTCCTATGCCTTTTTGTTTTTAAAGTGAAAAATTGTTAGCACAAATTTTGATTATAAATGCCTTTTACTATCAACCAACCGAGCCTCTCGGCGTACCATCGTACGCCTTCGGGTAACCCCTGCGGGCTCGGTTGATTGATTCTCGGCGATTTTCCTTCACCCCATTGGAATGAGGAATAGGGCTTGAAAAATTGCGCATAGTACAATCAGTACGACTTCGGGAGGAGAATACTGTTGGTTTTCTTTTGATTTTCGAATTCTGCATCAATTTTTCTGCACCTTACAAGAAATAAAAAGAAGAAGACGAAATTCCAAAAGAATTTCGTCTTTTTTTATATCTCACTGTTTTTCATTTGTTCCATCAGTTTCTCTATCTTTTCTAATTTCAAGGCATAGTTTTCATTTCGGGGACATTGGGTATGCACACATTCACGGCAATCGTGTTTCCCACGTAATTCAAAGCAGCAACACATATAATTACATTCATCGCAACAACATTCGTTTCCGTTTTCTCCGTTACCGGGACAATCTTTTCCCCCGTTTCCCGGAATCAGTTCAATCCCCGTAATATCAATAATCATAGGTTTTTCCTCCCAAAATAAAAAAGTGCGTAGCCGAAGCTACGCACTAAAAATGTATCACTTCGGTCTGTTGCGATACAGTTTACTCTCAAACAAGGTAAAAGAACCAAAGCATACATTTTTATCAATTGTATGCCTTGTTTGAGAAACATATTCAACTGTATCGCAAGATTATTGTATCATAATTATTAAAAAATTACAAGTATTTTTTACACAAGAAAAAAATAATATTGCACAACAGAAGGAATTTCAACACCAAAATAAACGGGACGGTGTGGGCACCGTCCCCTACAAATTGCATTGTCACAACCAAACAAAAAGACGAAACTCTTTGTTTTTTGCTAAAGAATTTCGTCTTTTTTATTTCTTATAAAACGTAAGGTGCAGAAAAATTGATGCAGAATGGGAAAAGTGAACCCCAAAGGGGGTTACCCGAAGGCGTACAAAGGTACGCCGAGTGGTGAACTTTACACATTATGCGCAATTTTTCAAGCCGTCTTAGATGCGAGCTACGCCAGTAGCTCTGGCAGCTTCCGCAACTGCTTTGGCTACAGTTTCTGCCACTCTGGGATCAAAGGGTGCGGGAATGATATATTCCGGTTTTAATTCCTCGTCGGAAACTAAAGATGCAATCGCTTTTGATGCGGCAATCTTCATTTCGTCATTGATGTCAGACGCTCTTACGTCCAATGCACCACGGAAAATTCCGGGGAATGCCAGTACGTTATTGATCTGATTTGCAAAGTCAGAACGTCCGGTACCCATGACTGCGGCACCTGCTTTTAGGGCATCTTCGGGGAAGATTTCGGGAGTGGGATTTGCCATTGCCAAAATGATGGGGTCACGGTTCATGGACTTGATCATTTCTTCGGTGAATGCACCTGCAACGGACACACCAACCAACACGTCCGCACCTTTGGCAACGTCTGCCAGAGTACCCTGTTTCTTTTCTTTGTTGGTGATTTTTGCAACTTCTACGATTTCGGAGTTTAAGCCTTCTTTGCCTTCGTAAATAACCCCTTTGGAGTTACACATAATCACGTCTTTCACGCCGGAGGATAACAGCAGTTTTCCGATGGCAACACCTGCAGCGCCGGCACCGTTAATCACAACCACTAAATCTTCTATTTTCTTGTTGACCAGCTTTACTGCGTTTAACACAGCCGCTAAGCAAACAACAGCGGTACCGTGCTGGTCATCGTGGAATACGGGGATATCCAGTTCTTTTTTCAGTCTTCTTTCAATTTCAAAGCAACGGGGTCCGGAAATGTCTTCTAAATTGATGCCGCCAAAAGTGGGAGCAATCATTTTTACGGTTTCCACGATTTTATCCACATCTTTGGTGGCTAAACAAATGGGAACCGCGTCCACGCCGCCAAAATGTTTAAACAGCACTGCTTTTCCTTCCATAACGGGCATGCCTGCTTCGGGGCCAATGTCGCCTAAGCCTAACACGGCAGTACCGTCCGTCACAACAGCAACCAAGTTTCCTTTTCTGGTATACTCATACGCGTTTGCCACATCCTTGTTGATTTCCAGGCAAGGCTGGGCAACACCGGGGGTGTATGCGATGGATAAATCATCTTTCGTTTCTAAGGGACATAAGGGAGTTACTTCAATTTTCCCTTTGAGTGCTTTGTGTAATTTCAAAGCTTCCTGTGCGTAATCCATTGTGATTCGCTTCCTTTCGTTGAGATTTCATTTTATAGTGATTTAACAAAGGATTCTAAGAATGAGTATAAGGTGTTACCTTATCGATATCATAAGGTGTAATCTGATATACACAATAGTTCAGCCAGTTGGAGAACAGCAACGTTGCATGGCTTCGCCAACGGTTCACAGGTTTTTTATTGGGATTATCATCGGGATAATAATTGCAGGGAACATGAATAGGGAGCCCCTTATCCACATCACGGCGATATTCCAAATCCAAGGTTTCATTATCGTATTCAGAATGTCCCATAATGAAAATCTGACGGTATTTTTTAGTAGTGACCGCATACACACCTGCCTCTTTGGAGGTGGCAACTAAGCTAAGCTCGGGCACTTTTTTAATATCTGCCTCTCTCACCTCGGTATGACGGGAATGAGGCGCATAAAACGTATCTTCAAACCCAAAAAACAGTTTCTTATGTTTCTGCAACAGCTGATGCTCAAAAATGCCAAACATTTTTTCGGGCAAATCATATTTCGGAACACCAAAATGATGGTAAAGTCCTGCCTGAGCACCCCAACAGATATGTAGGGTGGACCAGACGTGTTTGGTAGACCAGTCCATAATTTCACGGAGCTCGTCCCAGTAGTCCACTTCTTCAAATTCCAGCTTTTCCACGGGAGCACCGGTAATAATCATCCCGTCAAAATGCTCTTTCTTAATTTCAGAAAAGCGTTTATAGAAGGTGGAAAG
>JAFYVF010000046.1 GCA_017549265.1 Clostridia bacterium | reverse complement strand
ATCCCTCCACCACCTTCGGTGGTCCCCCTCCCTTTAGGCAAGGGCGGCATTTGCCGAGCGGTAATTTTACACCTTTTTCATCCATTTGCAAGACGCCGAGAAAATTGCTCAGAATGGAGAAACCGAATCGAAACTTGTTTCGATAGTACCCGAAGCTGTACCGAGTGTACAGCGAGTGGTGAGGTTCATCCGTTATGGGCAATTTTATCAAGTATTGCTTAGTCTTTGAAGAATTTGTGATGAATCGCCTGCACTGCCTTTTCTGCCATATCTTCATCAATTAAAACGGAAACTTTGATTTCGGAAGTGGAAATCATGCGGATGTTGATGTTTGCATCATATAATGCTTCAAACATTCTTGCGGCAACGCCGGGGTTAGAGAGCATACCGGAGCCAACGATGGAAACTTTGGAGATTTTTTCATCGTGGGTTACTTCTTTTGCACCAATATCTTCTAAGTTATCATTTAAGATTTTCACAGCTTCTTCCATCTGGCTTCTGGAAACGGTGAAGGAAATATCCTTGGTGTTATCTCTGCCGATGGACTGTAAAATAACGTCTACGTTAATATTTTTCTTTGCCAATAATGCAAACATTCTGTACGCTTTACCGGGAGTATCATCAATTCCCAATACTGCAATTCTTGCCACGTCGTTGTCTCTTGCAACGCCTCTCACTAATAATTTTTCCACGCTGCCTGCCTCCTTCACTTTGGTTCCAGCCACTTTCTGGAAGCTGGATTTTACTTCTAAATCAACATGATATTTCTTTGCCATTTCCACAGAACGGTTATGCAGAACGTTCGCTCCTAAGGATGCCAACTCCAACATTTCGTCGTAGGAAATATCTTTTAACTTTTTCGCGTCCGGCACAATTCTGGGGTCACAAGTATATACCCCATCCACGTCGGTGTAAATTTCGCAAACATCTGCGCGAAGCGCCGCCGCCAATGCCACTGCCGTGGTATCGGAACCGCCTCTGCCCAAGGTGGTGATATCATTCACAGCGTTTACACCCTGGAACCCTGCAACGATAACGATTCTACCTTTATCCAATTCGTTTACCAGACGGGTGGTTTCCACTTTTTCAATACGAGCAGAACCGTAAACCATATTGGTTTTAATGGGGGTCTGCCAACCGGTTAAGGAAACAACAGGATATTTGTTTTTTTCTAATGCCATCGCTAAGAGCGCAATGGTAATCTGTTCCCCGGTAGAGAGCAGAACGTCCATTTCTCTTTTGGACGGTTTTTCATTGATTTCCGCCGCTTTGTCAATTAAGTCGTCTGTGGTGTCACCCTGAGCAGACACAACAACTACCACAGAATTTCCTGCGTCGTATGCATCCTGAATGCGACCAGCCACATTGTAGATTTTTTCGGCGTTGGCAACAGAGCTTCCGCCGAATTTTTGTACGATAATACCCACTGTTTATACCTCCTGCAGGCTTACGCCAGTTTCATATAAGATACCGCATAAGGAAGCACTTCATTTAGTTCTTCCTCACGGATTTGTTCGGTTACCAATCCGATTTCTCCATCCACCACCGAAACTTTTTCGGCAATGGGAAGTTTTTTGATAATTTCTTCTGGATTTTTGGTTCTGATCAGATAACAACCAAAGTTGTTTTTGCTGTCTGCCACAAAATCAGATTCTGCTTTTGTCCAGAAATATTCACGGTTACGGTCATTACGTAAACAGTCAATAATATCTGCCACCACAGCACTTGCGGTGGGAAGTTTTCCCGCGCCGGGTCCGTAGAATACCACTTCGCCGATAGCGTTTCCGTTCACCATAATACCGTTGAACACATCATCAATAGATGCCAAGGGAGTTCCTTTTTTAATCACTCTCGGTTCTACGGAAACATACACTTTCTGTTCTTTCAGTTCCGCCTGACCGATTAATTTGATGACAGAATCCAATTTCTCTGCATAAGCCACGTCGGTTTCGGTGATTCCGGTAATACCGATTGTTTTCACCTTATTGCATTCCACTTCCTTGCCAAATACCAAAGAAGCTAAAATTGCAATTTTACGACAAGCATCAATCCCGTCAACATCTGCAGAGGGATTGCGTTCTGCATAACCTTTTTCCTGGGCTTCTTTTAACGCAGTTGCAAAATCGGAGCCTTCTCGGAACATCTTGGTTAAGATATAGTTGGTGGTACCGTTTAAGATACCGGTAATACGGTTGATTTCATTGGCAGCAAGACAGCTGTATAAGGGACGGATAATGGGAATACCGCCACCAACGCTTGCTTCAAATAAGTAGTTCACATTTTTTTCTTTGGCAATGCTGAGAAGCTCGGTGCCTTTGGTTGCAACCAACTCTTTGTTGGAAGTAACAACATGTTTACCCGCCATTAAAAGCTGCTTCGTATAATCATATGCAAAGGTGGCACCGCCCATAACCTCAGCCACCACCGAAATTTCAGGATCATTTAGGATAGCAGAAAAATCTTTGGTGATTTTTGCTGCTTCAGGGTCGGAAGAATCCACTTCTTTGATGTCCAGCACATACTTGACTTCTACAGAGTCTCCCAATTTTTCAGATAAGGACTTGGCATTGGTGCGGATGACTTCACACACTCCGCTTCCTACAACACCGTAGCCTAATACTGCTACTTTCAACATAACGATTTGTTCCTCATTTCTTGCTCTATTCACTGATGATAACAGTAAACTTACTGATATCTTCGATTGTAGAAAGCTTATTTTCCAAAGCTTCCAGCTTTTTTTCCATACCGGTGGTATCAATGGAAATGGAAAGTGTTGCCTTCCCGTCCATAGGAATATTCTGATTGATGGTCAATACGTTTGCACCGTGGCTTGCGATCACCTTCAATACCTGAGATAAAATCCCTGCCACATCAGACAACTCCATAAAGAAGGTTACCATACGGGTTGCTTTTAAGGAATTGTATGGAAAAATCATATCCTTATATTTATAAAAGGCGCTTCGGGATAAATCTTCCCGCTTTACCGCATCAGAAACCTTCATATCTGGATTATTTTCCAAAAGCTTTTTCACTGCCAGGGTTTTTGCTAACACTGACGGTACGGCAAGTTTGTCCACAACAAAGTATTCATGATTTTTAAGCATTGTCCACACCTCGAAAACATTTGTACTTGAGTGAGTATATCACTCTGCGCCGGTGTTTTCAACGCTGTTTATCTTTATTTATGTTAATTTAACTTTTGTTTTTTCTTTTTTTCTATATATTTCTTCTGTTTTCTTTATTTTTCCCGTTTCTGCCCTGTTTTACGCTTATTTTGGGACATCTTACAGTTCAAACTGTTCCTTTTTAAACTTTTTGAATTCCGGCACTCTCTGTCGACGGACATCTTTCTTCAAAATATCAAATTTAAATTTTCTGCAAGTATACGATGCCGCATACAAATTTTTACGTTTTTTGCAGATGACCTGCTCACAGTCTGCCAACATCGTTGCATACTCACAAAATGCACAGGTATTTTCCTGTTTTTCATCCCAAAGGGATACTTTTTTCAAGTAAAACACATCCTATAATCTAATTCTTTCTCAGTTTTGCAATAAAGAAGCCAATGGTAATACCGTTTGGCAAAATTTGTGCCATGCCATTTTCTCCGTAGGTAGTATCTCCCAATTCCAGTTGAAACGGTTCCGGTGAAAATTCGGGATGTTCTTTTAGAAACCACCCTATCTGGCCCTCGTTTTCATCACGGTTGACGGTACAGGTGGAATAAACCAATACCCCGCCGTCCTTCACGGCACCTGCCATGTTATTCAATATATCTCTCTGCAAATCAACAAGGTCTTTAAAACCGAAATCACGCCATTTGATGTCCGGTTTCCCGCCGATTACGCCAAGACCGGAACAAGGCACATCCGCTAAGATACGGTCAAATTTTTTGGAGAATTTTTTTTGTGAAGCATCTGCTTGGGCCACTGTCCCAATGGTAATACCGCATCGATTCAGATTTTTTTCAATCAATTCACAGCGATGAGGATGCAGTTCCGTGGCAACAAGTTCCCCTTCATTTTGCATCAGTTCTCCGATGTATGCAGTTTTCCCGCCGGGTGCGGCACAACAGTCTAAAATCCGTTCTCCTTTTTTAGGATTCAATATCCGTACTGCCCACTGAGAAGAAACACTCTGTACGGAAAAATCTCCGTTTTCAATGAGCTGGGATAAATGATCTGCCTTTTTGGGCAACAACACATCCCCATATGTATCACAATCATCCAACTGTTTTCTTGCTTCTTCCACAGAAGAAAAACGCCGGTGATTGTATCTTAATGCCAAAGGTACTTTTTGATTCAGATGATGAAGGAGATTTTCAGTTTTCTCCCCGTACTGAGATAACAGCAGTTCATACACCTCATCGGAAAAAGATTCTCTCACCGCAACAGACATATCTTTCGGTGCATCACAAAGACCTTTTCTTAACACCGCATTCACAAGCCCTTTTGATTTATAGGCGAATTTCGTGGTTAATTTCACGCTTTCATTTACAATGGCAAAATCGGGAACCTTATCCATAAAATGATACTGATAAAACCCCATTCGGAGAATATTCTTCACAGGTGTGCTTAATTTTTTCACTTTGGTCGTGGAAAAACGGTTGATGATTTCATCTAAAAAACGGCGATAGCGCACAACCCCGTAAACCAATTCCGTCACAAAAGCACGCCCTTCCCCTATTTTGGAAAGACCGTTCTTTAATGCCAGATTTAAAAAGGTCTGCTGTTCTTCATATTCGTTCAGAATCAGAAGTGCCGTTTTTCTTCGTTCCATAGTTGTATCCTGTTTCTTTTAATCTCGATTTCGGTTGGCAAGAACCAACAGTCTTACCAAGTTCATAATGGCAGTTGCCGCTGCCGCAACATAAGTCATCGCTGCCGCAGACAACACCTTTCTTACCCCGTGCACTTCCTGACGGCTCAGCATTCCATCTGTACCTAATACCGCCACAGCACGCTTGGAAGCATTAAATTCCACCGGCAACGTCACAAGCTGGAACAGCACCACTGCAGAGAACAAAATAATTCCTGCATTGATGAACAAATCATTTGCCATAATAATTCCGAGTAATGCCAAAGGAAATGCCAAATAGGAACCAATATTTGCCGCCGGCACAATGGAATTTCTCACTTTAATGGGCACATATCCCTCACTGTGCTGCACAGCGTGACCTGCTTCATGCGCAGCCACCCCAACAGCTCCTACGGAATTACTGTCGTACACACTGTCGGATAAACGAATCACGTTGGTTTTGGGATCATAATGGTCCGTTAAGCTTCCGCCGATGTGCTCTATTTTCACGTGTTGCAGCCCGTTGGCATCTAAAATTTTTCTGGCAGCCTCACGGCCTGTTAAACCACGGGATGTGGTTACTTTATTGTATCGGTTAAAGGTGGCGGTGACTCTAAACTGTGCCCACATTGCAAGCAGTAATGCCGGCAACACAAAATACACGTAAGTCATATCCAGATACATCAATGATTCACTCCTTAAAAATTGTCTCGATTGCCGTTATAAAAGTCAGCAATCTTCATCATTTTTTTGCCCGGTGGCTGTAATGCCGTAATATTAATCACACCGTTTTTTGCAGAAATTAACAAACGGTTTTTAGAAAACTCTAAAATACTGCCATAAGGCTGTTTGTCTTCCGTTGAAAACAACTCCGCACTGTGAATTTTATAAGCTTTTTCCTTGTGAATAAAGCTGGTTCCGGGAAAAGGATAAAATCCACGGATTTTATTCACAATATCTTTGGCATCTAAATTAAAAGATATAATCGTTTCTTCTTTTTTGATCGGAGGTGCATAGGTGGATAAGGAATCGTCCTGCACTTCTCCCACCAAAGTTTCAAGCTCGGGAATGGTGTTCAGCAAAAGTTCGGCACCTGCCACCATCAGTTTGTCATGAAGGCTTCCGCCGGTTTCGGTATCGCCGATAGGAACCACGCATTTGGTGAGCATATCACCGGTGTCAAGCCCTTCATTCATCTGCATAATGGTAACGCCGCTTTCAATCTCTCCCATAGCCACTGCATACTGAATGGGTGCAGAGCCACGATATTTGGGCAGCAAGGAAGCGTGCACATTGATGCAACCGAATTTGGGATACTCCAAAACATAGGGAGGCAAAATTCTGCCGTATGCCACCACCACGATTAAATCGGGTTTTTCGGTCTCTAAAATTTCCAAAAAGTTTTCTTCTTTTAAGTTGACAGGCTGATACACAGGTAAATTGTGTGCCAGAGCCACTTCCTTTACGGGGGAAAACTTAATTTTCTGCCCACGGTCCTTTTTGGCATCTGCACGGGTTACCACCGAGGTCACCTCAGCACCGCTTTCCAGTAACTTTTCTAAACTGTACGCCGCAAAATCAGGCGTACCCATAAACATAATTCTCATTTTCGTTATCTCACTTCACATTCTGATACAAAATATCAAAAACTATTCTTCTTCGTGAAACACTTCGTATTCGCAGGTGTCACGGATGGTTTTGCCGTCTAAATGGTCATTTTCGTGACAACAGCAGCGCGCCATCAGTTCTTCCCCTTCAAAAATGAATTCTTCTCCGTAACGGTTCATCGCTTTCACTTTCACATACATGGGACGAATCAAATGCCCTTCAAAACCGGGAATACTTAAGCATCCTTCACTGCCTTCCTGAGTGCCGGAAGTTTCAATAATTTCGGGATTGATAAATTCAATAAATTCCTGAGGGTCTTCCATGGTGTCAATCACGAAAATTCGCTTTAACACACCCACCTGAGGTGCTGCAAGACCTACCCCTTCCGCTTTTGCCAAGGTATCAATCATATCATCCAATAAGGTGATAATTTTATCATCAATTTTTTCCACCGGACGGCACTTTTTATGCATTACCTCATCGGTATCCGGCACGATATTTCTAATTGCCATAGTTTTGCTCCTTTCTATATAAGGGATTCTACTTTATCATAAGAAGTTAACGGGGTTTACATCTACCGAAACTGTTATGTCGTTTTTCTTATTGGCTAAAATCAAGGTTTTCACTGATTCCGAAAAAGACGTTTCAATGGCAGAGGCAGATGTGCATTTAATCAAAATGTGGTAACGGTACTGATTGCGGATTTTGGAAATTCCGCAAGGAGTGGGACCGTACATTGCAATATAATGCTTTCGTTCTTCGTAAAAGTCCACCTTTTCGGTCATAATCTGCTTGATGCCGTCTGCCATTTCGAAAATTTTCTTTTCGTCGTCCCCTGTGAAAATCACGTTGACGATTTCAGAATAGGGCGGATATTTCACATTTTTACGAAAGACGATTTCATTCTCATAAAAACCGTCATAGTCCTGAGATTTTGCCGCTAAAATGGCATAATGCTCCGGATGATAGGTCTGCACCACAGCATAGCCCGGAATTTCTCCACGCCCTGCTCTGCCGCAAACCTGAGTGATTAAGGAAAAGGTCTTTTCGGCCCCGTTATAGCCACCAACGAATAAAGAACTGTCTGCAGCGATGACCCCTACCAAAGAAACCTCTTTGAAGTCCAGCCCTTTGGCAATCATCTGAGTACCAAGCAGAATGGAGCAACCGGGTTTTGCAAACTGTTTTAACAGTCGTTCGTGAGACATTTTTGTGGTGGTGGTATCGTTATCCATACGGATGACCTGGGTATCAGAAAACATGGCATAAATTTCTTCTTCCAGCTTCTGGGTACCGCTTCCAAAATACCGCACAGAGGTGCTGTGACATTCTGGACACACAGTTTCCGCATCGGCGGTATAGCCACAGTAATGACATTTCAATTTTCCTTCAATGCTGTGATAAGTCAGTGCCACATCACATTTTTTACATTTCACCACATAGCCACAATCCCGACAGCTCACAAAAGTGGAATAGCCACGTCGGTTTAACAGGATAATGGCTTTTTCCCCTTTTTCTTTCACTTCGAGAAGTCTTTGTTTCAGACTTTCGGAAAGAACGGAATGGTTGCCGTTTTTTAATTCTTCTCTCATATCCACAATTTCCACTTGTGGCAGAGAGCGTTCGTTATATCGTTTGGTTAAAGTCAAAAGAGTGGATGTTCCCTGTTGCGTGCGGTAATAATCTTCCACAGCGGGAGTTGCCGACGCCAACAGCAGAGTTCCGCCTCGCTGATTCATTAAAAACCGCGCCACATCCTTCGCCTGATAACGGGGAGAATGTTCGGATTTATAGGTGGTTTCGTGTTCTTCATCCACAATAATCAAATCCAACTCGGGAAAGGGTGCAAACACGGCACTTCTTGCCCCCACTGCCACCGAAACACGACCGCTTTTGATTTTGTTCCACTGGTCTTTTCGCTCTGAAATGGAAAGCGCTGAATGAAGCACCGCCACACGGTCTCCGAACCGACGGAAAAACCGACTGCGAATCTGAGGAGTCAGTGCAATTTCAGGCACTAAGATAATCGCCTGTTTGCCCTCGCTCATCACCTGCTCCACCAAGGCGAGATACACCTCGGTTTTGCCGGAACCTGTGACCCCTTTTAACAAAAATTCGTGGTACCCTTCTTCCCTTCGTGCCGAAAGGATGGTATCTACCACCTGAGTCTGTTCGTCGTTTAACTGTGCTTTTTCCAAAACGGCTTTCTTTTCTTCCGAAAAAGGGTCCTGCTCCACAATTTCCTCGGTGATTTCCAAAACCCCTTTTTTCTCCAAAGCGGTAATGGAAGAACGGCTTGCTCCCGAAAATGCCACCAAATCCACCACGGGCATTCTGCCGTTATCCAGTAACATTTCCAGCACACGACGTTGCGCTGCCGCTTTTTTGAGATAAATCTCCATATAATCATACAACTCGTGCTCGGGAAGGAGCAAAGTTGCAATCTGAATACTTTTTTGTTGGTGCGCCTGCCTGGACTCCTCGTAAAGCTCCACTTTACCAAGTTGCGCCAAAGCAGTCACCACTTTTTTGATGCCACGGTTAGAAAAAGCGTTTTCTAGTTCCTCCAAAGAAACGGGAACCCGTTTTGCAACCAGATAGTCAATCAGTTTGCCCCGAAGACCGTTATCGTCCTCTACATCCTCCATAGAATCGTCCAGCAAACGGACATACTCCGAAAATTTTAAGTTAGAGCCCGGAGGCAACAACAAACTGACTGAATCATACAAAGTGGCATAGTAGCGCTTGGCAATATAGCGGGCAAGTTCCATTCCTTTTTCGTCTATCACGGGTTCGTAGTCAATGACTTCCATAATAGACTTTAAAGGTATCGCACCCTCATCATAAAACAGTTGGGTGACGATACCTTCACGTTTCTTATTAGCTCTGCCGAAAGGAACCACCACACGGACTCCCTCCACCACAAGATGAGAAAGAGGAGCGGGAATCAAATAGGAAAATTCCTTATCCACAGAAAAATTCAGATTGGAAACCGCTATTTTAGCGCATAAAATCCGATTCATCTTTCTTCGGTATTAGTTTTGAATTACTTCAATGTCTCCATCGGCAATTTCTTTTACTGCCATAGAAACAGGTTTTGCAGAAGAAGTGCGAATATCTTCCTGTTCACTTAAATCTCTTGCTCTTTTTGCCACAGCAATTACCAAAGCGTATCTGCTGCCTGCTTTTTCCATTAAGTTTCCGATTGCGGGTTGTAACATAATTATCTCTCCTTTTTATTGTTACAAAATGATGTTAACATCTATGTACTTACTGCTCGTTTTTAAAATAGAAATGTTTGGTTAATTTATCGGCACGTAGCACAGTGATAATATCACGGCTTGCCTGCTCGATTTCGTCGTTAACGATGATATAATCATACTCGCCCATTAAGGCAAGCTCTCCTTTTGCCGTTTCTAAACGGGATAAAATCTGTTCTTCCGTTTCGGTTCCTCTGCCGCGAAGACGCTTTTCCAGTTCTTCGTAGCTTGGAGGTGCAATAAAGGTGAGCACCGCATCCGGGAAATTCTTTTTAATCTGCATTGCTCCCTGCACTTCAATTTCCAAAATCACATCCAACCCACGGGAGAGTGCATCTTCCACGGGTTTTCTGGGCGTGCCGTAATAATTACCCACATATTCTGCCCATTCCAAAACCTGATTATTTGCAATCATTTCCCGGAATTCGTCTTTCGTTTTAAAATAATAGGTGACGCCCTCACAATCAATGGGACGGGGTGCTCTTGTGGTTGCAGAAATGGACAAATGAATTTTCCCCTCTGAGAGTTCACAAGCACGTTTCACCACGGTTCCTTTCCCAACCCCTGCAGGTCCGGAAACCACCATCAGAGTGCCTTTTTGTTGCATCGCTAAGCCCTCCTTATCCTTCTGCACGGCCGGTAATGGTGTCGGTCTGTAAGCCCGACAGAATAATATGACCGCTATCGGTTACCACCACGGCTCTGGTTTTTCTGCCGTAGGTGGCATCAATTAAAATGCCTCGTTCCTTGGCGTCGGAAATCATACGCTTTACCGGTGCCGAATCGGGACTGATAATGGCAATGATTCTCTCCATCGCCACAGCGTTCCCAAAGCCGATGTTTAACAGTTTCATACAAAAACCTCTTTTTCTTTAGGTTATTCCACATTCTGTACCTGTTCACGGATGGCTTCAATTTCCGTTTTGGCATCAATACCGATTTTGGAAATTTCAATGGAATTGCATTTGGAACAGGTGGTGTTGATTTCTCGGTTCATTTCCTGAATAATGAAATCCAGTTTTTTGCCCACGGGTTTATCCTGATACACAAGACCCATAAATTCTTCAAAATGACTGCACAGACGGGTGGTTTCTTCAAAGGTGGCAACCTTATCGGAGAAGATGGCAACCTCAGTCATCAATCTTGCTTCGTCATAGGTGGCACCATTTAAGTATTCTTCCATTTTGTCCCGCAGTTTCTTTTCGTATTCTGCCACGGACTGAGGAAGCAGTTCTTCAATTTTGGCAACCATTCCTCTTAATTTTTCAATACGGCTAACCATATCGTCTGCCAGGCGTTTGCCCTCGGTTCTTCTCATAGCAAGAAAATCGTTGACTGCTTTTTCCATCACGGGTTCTAAAATGGAGAAAATTTCTTCCGCTTCGTGCTCTTTGAATTCCACCTCAAAAATATCGGGGAAGCGTGACATTTTGGTTGCGGTCACATCAAAGGGCATATCGTATTCTTCGGACAACTGTTTTAACACGGTTAAATAGTTTTCCGCTACGTTTTTGTTTAGGGTGACAACCTTGTCCCCTTCTTCCACATTGTTCATGTGGATATACACATCAATCTTACCACGATTGATTCGTTCGGCTAAATATTTGCGCACCGGTTCTTCCAAAAAGTTGAACCCTCTGGGAACACGGATATTCGCATCAAAATAACGATGATTTACCGCTTTTAATTCCACGGTAATATCGTAACCTTTATAAATTTCTTTCTGACGGCCGTAGCCTGTCATACTCATAGACATACTTTCTCACCTTACCTTTTCAGT
>JAFYVF010000004.1 GCA_017549265.1 Clostridia bacterium | reverse complement strand
TCAAAAGGTAATGATGTAAGTACACCAAGTCGTTATCATGAATTACCGTTTTTTAGCCGCCTGGTTTCAAACCAAACATACTCCGTGGAAATTCCCTTCAAAACAGCCGGTTTATACCGTTTCAAAGCCACCTTCCACTTCATCGCATAACATAACCTTTGATATTATAGCAGATTGTTTGTCAAATTGCAAGTGTTTTTTGAAATTTTTTTAAATTTTTTTCAAAATTTTTCAAGCCTGCTATTTTGCACCTTTTTTGACATATTTTTCTGATTTTTCTCTTTGCAACCGTTTCATGATAAACATACAAAAAGCGACCGAAGCTCGGTCGCTATTTTATACTCTTTCTTACAGAGCAGCTTTTGCTTTTTCCACTAAAGCAGTGAAAGCAGCGGGATCTGCAATTGCGATTTCGGATAACATCTTTCTGTTGATTTCGATGTTTGCTTTTTTCAGACCGTTCATCAGTTTGGAATAGCTGATGCCGTTCATTCTTGCAGCTGCATTGATTCTTGCAATCCATAACTGTCTGAATTCTCTCTTCTTCTGTTTTCTGCCGATGTATGCATAAACCAGAGATTTCATTACTGCTTCATTTGCAGTTCTGAACAGTCTGCTTTTTGCGCCTCTGTAGCCTTTTGCTAATTTTAAGATTTTTTTATGTCTTCTTCTGGTGACAACAGCACCTTTGATTCTTGCCATAGTTCTTAGTATCCTCCAACTTCTATAATTTCAAATCTTAGAAAAAACGATTCCAAAAAACTTATTTGTAAGGAATCAGTTTTTTGATAACTGCTGCGTTAGCTTCACAAGCGTAGCCGCCCATTCTTAAGTGTCTTTTTCTCTTAGTGGTTTTTTTGTTTAAAATGTGTCTTCTGCCGGCTTTCGCTCTTTTCACTTTGCCACCTTTGGTTAAAGAAAATCTTTTAGCGGCACCTCTGTGTGTCTTAATTTTAGGCATGATAATTACTCCTCTCTTATTATATAAAATCTAAACCTAAATTACGGCTTATTTGGGACCAAGAAACATAACCATGCTTCTGCCTTCCATTTTTGCGGGTTTATCAACCGTGCCAACCTCGGTAATCGCTTCACCGAATCTTCTTAAGGTATCTGCACCTAAGTTGGTGTGTGCCATTTCACGGCCACGGAACCGAACAGATACTTTCACCTTATCTCCGGATTTTAAGAATTTGATTGCCTGATTTAATTTGGTGTTGAAATCGTGAGTATCAATGTTCACGGAAAGGCGAACTTCCTTAATGGTAACAACCTTCTGATTCTTTTTGATTTCTTTTTCTTTTTTCGCCTGCTCGAAACGGTATTTGCCGTAATCCATGATTTTGCATACCGGCGGAACAGCCTTGGGAGAAATCATTACTAAATCCAGGTTTGCATTCACCGCCGCATCCATTGCATCCTTAATGGGTAATACGCCCAACTGGTCGCCCTGTGCACCGATTACTCTGACTTCTTTTTCGCGGATTTCCTCGTTGATTGGTAATTCTTTCACGCTAATGGAAAAGCACCCCTATCTTTTGTTTTTTCAAGAAATTTGTTTTTGACATAAAAAAAGACGGATAAATCCGCCCTCACAAAACACACAAGTTTTCTTGCATATTTTCTATAACCTGCCGAGCTCTCTCGACCAAGGTGAGAAGCGGAAACTTCTGCTTTCTAATATCAATTACCCTGTTATTATAACACATTTTTTTTATTTGTCAAGTTTTTTTTGAATTTTTTTATTTTTGTTTTGAAAAAGTCAATGTTCTGTTTTTTTGAAAGCTTCATATACTTATACTATTATATTATATAGGAGGTCCTTTGTGAAGCTACGATTTTCAATCATGTTACTTTGTGTGTCACTGACAGCGCTGCTGTGTGGCGAACATTTTTTCCAATCTTTACACGTGCAAAGCGATGCTTCTTATATCAAGTGGGTGGAATTTACGATTCCATCTCCCATTTTATATCGGGCAATTGAGCTGGACATCCAAAGCCGTAACGAAGAAGAACGGGTGGATTTTATTGAAGTCTTAAGCTATCTTGCCGCAAAAAACGGAGGCAACTTCAAAAAAGTAACCCAAGCAGACGTCGCCAAAGCGGCAGATTTTTTAAAAAGCAATTCCCCTACCGACTTGAAACAATTCTCCTACTATTTAAATGCCTACGGAGCCGTTATGAACGGCTGGGTTGGCGAATACGAAGCAGAACAAAAATCTGATGACGGCACCGCCAAAACGGTTTTAAAATATGGTCTCATCGTCCGTCATCCCGTAAAGGGCTACTATTCCGATTCCGACGACTTTGGCAACAATCGCAGTTACGGTTTCCAGCGAAAACATCAGGGACACGACTTTTTCACTTCCACAGGGGTTCCTGTTGCCGCCATGGAAGACGGTGTGATTGAAGTGATGGGCTGGAACCGTTACGGAGGCTGGCGAATCGGCATCCGAAGCTTTGACGGGATGCGGTATTATTATTACGCCCACTTAAGAAAGGATACCCCCTTTGCAGAAGGTCTGGCGGAAGGTCATACAGTAAAAGCCGGCCAAACCATCGGCTATGTTGGTCAGACCGGCTACAGTTTTAAAGAAAATGTGAACAATATTCAAGTGCCTCATCTTCATTTTGGGATTCAACTGATTTTCAACGAAGTGCAAAAAGACGGAAACAATCAAATCTGGATTGACTGCTATCAGATTGCGAAGCTGCTATCCAATCCCCCGGCACCTGTAATAGTGGAAACTACGGTTGAGCCTTAAAAATCAGGGTTCTCAGAGTCATATCCGAATTCACCAAATATTCCTCGTAAGCTCCGAATCCTGTTTGCACCAAAAAGGGAACGTCCAGAGAATTCTGTACCAAAAGCGCCACATCCCCACGAGTTGCAAATTTGTCCTGAGCAAAAAGAACCCCTTTCGTGATTCCATTTTGTGAGGCAACTGTAATCATACCCATAGGGTATCCTCCCATATGTTCTGCTTTGGGAAGATAACCGCAGGTGGCAACCAGCATTTTAATCACTTCTGCATAGCTTACTTCCGCTTCGGGACGAAAACTGCCGTCGGGATAACCGTTCACAATTTTATAAGCTTTTGCAATATCAATGTATCCGGCTGCCCAGTGAGTTTGGGGAACATCAGAAAATAAAGGATTCGTGGGAATATTTTTAATTGCAGTATCTTCCAAAGCCAGAAGTCTGCAGATAATAACTGTCATTTCCGCTCTGGTAACAGGTTTATCCAACAAAAGCTCACCGTCTTCATTCCCTTGCAAAATGGAAAGTGAAACTAATTCTTCTGACGCAAGCTCCTGAGGTGTTTTCTGGGCAAAAACCATTATATTTCCCATAAAAGTAATGGTTAAGATGATTAAAAAAGTTTGTTTTAAAAATTTCATAGTTTTTTCCTTTCTCATGTTGATTTTGCTTGAAAGGCTGTCACCTATCTGCTGATGACTGAAAACAAAAAACCTCCTCACGCCATATAAATTAACAAATAAGAACCCGACCCGATGACGCAATCAAAGATTGCGGTCGGGTGCCCCGGAACCTTGTTGTATTCACAATAAAAAGTGCGCAGCCACCTAAATACGGAAAGCCGCGCACCAAAAAACGCACAGCTCCGTTTCAAAGGTTGCTACACACTTTTCAAATCATAACACAATCAACTGCTTGAAGGTATGACGAAACAAGAGCATACGCTTTTTACACTTTTAACAGTAATAGCGTGCCCTTCAAGCATTGATGTTATGAAATTGTGTTTTTTCAATTTGAAAAGTTGTAGCACAATTATTATAGCATAGTTTCCGATATTTGTCCACAACTTTTTTTGAGTGGCTCTTTTCGGCATAAAAAAACTGCAACAGTTTGTTGCAGTTTTCATTCATTTAAGTCCAGCCGAACAATGCCTGAAGCATTCCCCAAGCTCCGGTGGTCAAAAACGTTGCCACAATTGTTCCCAAGAAAATGGCCGGCAATGCATATTTCTCACGCATTCCCAACAGTGCTGCCATCATAGACCCGGTAATGGCACCGGTCCCCGGAACCGGAATGGCCACAAAAAGAAATAAACCTAATGCAGAATATTTCTGCAGCTGAGCTGTTTTCTTATGGGTTCGTTCCTCCAGTTTGGTTGCAATTTTGGAAAAAGCCTTGGTTCTTCGTAAAAAACCAAGCAACGGACGGAACAAGTAAATAATAAAGGGAACAGGAATCATATTCCCTAGTACACTCAAGCCGAATAATGCCCAATAGTTCATCCCACTATTCATAAAAAATAAAATGGAATACCTTGCTTCCACCATAGGAATCATGGCAGAAAGCATTACCTTAAGCGGCAAGGGAAACGGTAAATTTATAAAAAAATCCCCAATGGCATTGATCATTGCATCTATCATAATTCTTTCTCCAAATATGTATGTGTTGCCTGAAGAATTCCCCGGGCAACCTCACATATCACGTGATTAGTCTTCTTTCTCTGCTTTTTCAGGTTTTACGCAGGCAATGTTTAAGTCGGTTAACTGTTTGTCATCCACAAAGTCGGGAGCGTTGGTCATCAATTCGGATGCGTTCTGCACTTTGGGGAACGCAATCACATCACGGATAGAATCGCAACCTGCCATCAGCATACAAAGTCTGTCCAGACCGTATGCCATACCACCATGAGGCGGAGGACCAAAACGGAATGCATCAATTAAGAAGCCGAACCGTTCCTGAGCAGCTTCTTTGGTAAATCCAAGCACCTGGAACATTTTTTCCTGCAGCTTGGTATCAAAAATACGGATACTGCCGCCGCCGATTTCGTTACCGTTCAACACAATATCATATGCTTTTGCACGAACTTCACCGGGTGCGGTTTCCAGTTTATCCAAATCTTCATCCATCGGTGCGGTGAAGGGATGGTGTTTTGCCACATAACGATTTTCTTCTTCATCAAACTCTAAGAGAGGGAAGTTTACAACCCATAAGAAGGAGAAGGAGTTTTCATCATATAAATTAAACTTCTTCGCCAAATCGCAACGCAGGCTACCCAAAACGGTGTAAACCACGTCGGTTTTATCCGCAACAATTAAGATAATATCGCCTGCTTTTGCATTGGCTTTTTGGATAACTCTTGCAAGTTGTTCTTCGCTCATAAATTTGGCAATGGGAGATTTTACGCCGTCTTCATTAACCACGATATAAGCTAAACCTTTACCGCCGTAGGTTTTTACCAGTTCGCCCAATGCATCAATTTCTTTACGGGACAGTTTTGCGCCCATACCTTCGCCGTTGATACATTTTACGCTTCCGCCGTTTGCCAAAGCATTCTGGAATACAGTGAATTCCACGTCTTTTACTTCTTCGGACAAGTCCACCAGTTCCAAACCGAAACGGTTGTCGGGTTTATCGGAACCGTAGCGTTCCATTGCTTCTTTGTAATCCATTCGAAGAAAAGGAGTCTGGATGTCCATATCTAAAACTTCTTTGAATACTCTTTTTAAGAAGCCTTCGTTCATTGCGATAACGTCATCCATTTCCACGAAAGACATTTCCAAGTCGATCTGAGTAAATTCAGGCTGACGGTCTGCACGCAGGTCTTCGTCACGGAAACATCTTGCAATCTGAATGTAGCGGTCAAAACCGGATAACATCAGAAGCTGTTTGTAAAGCTGAGGAGACTGGGGCAATGCATAGAATTTTTCAGGATGCACACGGCTGGGCACCAAATAGTCTCTTGCACCTTCGGGAGTGGATTTGGTTAAATAGGGGGTTTCAATTTCCAAGAAACCGTTTTCGTCATAGTAATCTCTTGCAATCTTCGCAATTTTATGACGCATAATGATGTTTTTCTGCATTTCGGGACGACGCAAATCCAGATAACGGTATTTTAATTTGATCTGGTCATTTGCTTCCACATCGGATGCGATAACAAAGGGAGTAGGTTCGGAAACGGACAGCACTCGCAGCTCCTCTGCCACGATTTCGATTTCCCCGG
>JAFYVF010000045.1 GCA_017549265.1 Clostridia bacterium | reverse complement strand
GGTGCTGGCAAGCACAGGAATCATAGCGGCGGTAGGGCCGTTGATTAACCCTTTGGTGGATCCGAACAATGTGGCGAAAATACCGCAGAAAATAGCACTGTAAAGGCCGGCTGCCACGGCGTTTGGATTTCCCGGCATAGATTGCACTCCAAAAGCGATTGCTAAAGGCAACGCTACAATCGCAACCGAAATACCGCCAATGATATCCCCGCCTAAAGTTTTTTTGTTAAACATAATTTCCTCCGTTAAAAATTGATGTGTCAATTGCAAAGAGAGAGGGTAACCGCACGTTGCAGTTACCCTTTTTGTCTGTTTTTATTACAGATTACACTGTCATAATTTCTTTTTCTTTTGCAGCGGTGTGATTATCAATTTCTTTGATGAATTTATCGGTTAAATCCTGAACGTCTTTTTCGCAAGTTTTTAAGTCGTCCTCGGTGATTTCTGATTTTTTCTTCATATCTTTATATTTATCAATTGCATCACGACGGATGTTTCTTACTGCCACTTTTGCATTTTCGGAAAGTTTATGGATTTCTTTTGCCAGATCTTTTCTTCTTTCTTCGGTTAAAGCAGGGAAATTTAATCGAATCACTTTCCCATCATTGGTGGGGTTAATGCCGATATCTGCTTTTAAAATTGCTTTTTCGATTTCGCCTAAGATGGAGCCGTCCCAAGGTTGAATTACCAGAGTTCTTGCTTCCGGCACGGAAACGGAACCAATCTGCGGGATAGGGGTAGCGGTGCCGTAGTATTCCACGGTGATTTTATCTAAGATTGCGGGGTTTGCACGACCTGCTTTTAATTGGCTGAATTCCTGCAACAGGGAATCTACCGATTTTTTCATTCTGTCTTGACATTCGTTAAATGTTTGTTTCATAAATAAAACTCCTTTTTTATATTTCAGAATTTGAAACTATTTGGTGATGAAATCCTGGGGATACCATTCTAAACAAATTTCTGAGGCAGTGCCGTCTGCTTTGATTTTTGCCAGGATTTTTTCCACTTCCGTACATACCGACACATTGTTCTGTTCAAATGCCACTACCAGTTCATAGGGGACTTCTTTGATAATGTGTAAGTTGCCGGATTTTTGAGGAAGGTTTTCGTATAAAGCTTTGTTATAAAGGATAACACTGCATTCTCCGCTGTTTAAAGCATATAACAAATCGTTTTGATTAGCGTAAGAATACACGGTATCGTAATAATTTCGGACACTGATTTCTTCTGCAGAATCTTTTAACACACCTACCACGGTGGTTTGCTCTAACAGTAATTGGGGGTCGCGGGCTAAGTAAAGCGTTGTGCCGTTGAAATAAGGGGTTGACAGTCTGAATAGGGTGCTGGTATCTGCTGTGGCGGGAATTTGCCCCCAAAGCATATCCACACTACCGTTTTGTATGGCTTCTACTGCAGTTTCATCTCGTGGGATTACCACTTTGGTAACTTTGATTTCAAGTTCTTTGGCAAATGCATCAATCAACTGATTGTCAAATGAGTCGGAAATATCGGGAACACCGATTTTAAGCTCGTTTTGCTGTACAATCCGGTCCCACTGGGTAAGTTCTTCCTGCGGAATTGGTTCGGAAACGGGTACAAATGTTTCTTCCTGTTTTTCGCATCCGCAACAAAGAACGATGAGCAATGCTATGGACAAAATCAACCAAATTTTCTTCATTCCATCACTCCTTTCCGAATCATTCTATCACATTTTGTGTTTGATTTCAAGTTTTTTTTGAAAAAACGTGCTAAATTATGTAAAAATAGGGAAATGATCCATATTTTGGCATACAAAAAATTAAAGTCACAGCAGCCTTGTCGGCTGTTGTGACTTTAGGATGGGTGAACACTAAATTTTAAAAGATTCCAGTTCTTTTACCAGTGCATCACAGTTATCTGCGTGAATTTCCACTGTAATGGGTTTCGCTAAATCCAAGCTGAAAATTCCCATAATGGATTTTGCATCCACAATGTATCTTCCGGAAATTAAATCAATATCAAAACTGTATTTGTTTACGGTGTTGACAAAGATTTTCACATCGTTGATAGAGTTGAGCTGAATTTCAAAAGTTTTCATAAAACATCCTCCTTCGTATTTTAAGAATCTAAGTGACAAAGTTCTTTGCCAATATTATACAACATGCTTTCCAAAAAATCAAGGTTTTCTTCCAAAAAATATAAGAGATGGGAAAAAAATTGCATTTTCGATAAAAAATGATTTTTTTGGTGTGAAAAAAATGATTGATTTTGAAATTTTTTGCTTTTTATTCTTTACAAGGCGATATGTTTATGATACAATATAATTGATAAAATATGAAAATGAGGTTCTCTGTATGGAGCAAATTTATTTTGATGAAATTCATAAACGTGGGGTTGACGGGAAAACCATTTTTTTTAAAACCCTGTTGGTAGGGGTATGTATTCTGATCAGCCCGATTTTATTGTTGTTTGGAGGTCCTTTGGGAATTCCTTTGATTGCTGCAGCAATTTACGGTGTATATTTCCTGTTTCAGAAAATGAACCGTGAATATGAGTATATCTACACCGGCGGTGAGGTGGATATTGACGTAATTTACGGAAGAACCAGACGGCAGAGACTGATTACCCTAAAGCCCCGTCAGATTGAATTTATGGGGAAGGCAAGTCGGCATTTTGAACAGTATCAGAAAAAAGCAGATATTCAGAAAATTCTTGATTTTTCCGATGGTCAGAAAGACGGTCAGTATTTGGCAATCGTGAACAGCAATCGTTTGAAAAAATTGGTGTTGTTTTCTCCCAGTGACCGTTTGGTAGAAGAAATGAAGCCATATCTCAGGGAGCGTTTCGGTGAGTAAAAGTGTAGATAAAGAGGTGTTTATATGTCACAGCGTTCGGATCGTGCAAAAGATTTGTTTTTGGAAGGTTATAACTGTGCTCAGGCGGTAGTCGGCGCTTTTTCAGATGTGCTTCCCATGGAATTTGATGGTTTGATGAAAACCGTGTCTTCTTTCGGTGGCGGCATGGGACGGCTTCGTGAAGTGTGCGGGGCAGTTAGCGGAATGTTTTTTGTGGCAGGTGCACTTTATGGTTACAGCGACCCGAAAGCCAAGGAAGAAAAAGCAGAGCATTACCGTTTGATTCAAACGCTTGCTGCAAAATTCCGTGAAAGAAACGGTTCTATTATTTGTCGGGAACTGCTGGAAGAAGGAGAAAAACCGATCACCCATATTCCTGCGGAACGAACCGAGAAATATTATCAGAAACGTCCCTGTAAAGAACTGGTAGCAGACGCGGTTCTTGTGTTGGAAGAAGTTTGCAAGCTGTAGGTTTATCATTTTTTTCTTTTTTTAAAAAAAATCGACTTGACAATCCGGATTACCCGTGCTATAATACAACAAGTGTTTTTTCACGGAATCAAGTTTCATAGGAAATCAATTTGCAGTTGGAATTTGTCCAACAGTAATCCGGTATTTTTATGACTTGTGTTTGGCCTACGATTTTTCTTCTGTGAACCTCGTCAGGACGGAAACGGAGCAGCGATAAGCAATAAGAAATCTGTGTGGTGCCCGAATACAAGTCATAAAAGTATCGGATTTTTGTTTTGATAAAGGGAAGGAGGGAGTATATGTATCAGGCGTTGTACCGAAAATGGAGACCCACCGTATTTGAGGATGTGTTGGGACAGAGCCATATTACGGATACGTTAAAGAGCCAATTGGTGCAGAATAAGCTTTCTCATGCCTATCTGTTTTCGGGTTCCCGAGGCACCGGAAAAACATCTACCGCAAAAATTCTTTCCCGTGCTATGAATTGTGAAAACCCGCAAAACGGCAATCCCTGTAATGAATGTCACGCATGTAAAACAGCGTTAAACGGCAGCGCTGTGGATATTGTAGAAATTGACGCAGCTTCCAATAACCGTGTGGACGATGCACGTATTATTCGGGAAGACGTGGTATATGCACCGGCAGACTTGCACTACAAAGTGTATATTATCGACGAAGCACATATGTTGACAGATGCGGCATTCAACGCACTGTTGAAAACCCTGGAAGAACCTCCGGCTCACGTGGTATTTATTTTTGCCACCACCGAGCCACATAAATTTCCTGCAACAATTTTATCTCGTTGTCAGCGGTTCGATTTCAAAAGAATCACACCGTATGATACCGAAAAACGAATCCGTCAGATTATTGCAGGAGACGGTTACACCATCACCGATGAAGCGATCGGAATGCTTGCCCGTTTAGCAGACGGTTCTATGCGAGATGCACTCTCTATTTTAGACCAGTGTATGTCGGCGGGATTTACCGAGATTGATTGTAAACAGATTGCTATCATCACGGGTGCTTCTGATCCTGCATTCATTATGAATTTTGCACGTCAGATTATCGACGGGAATTTATCCAAGTGCTTTGAGGCAATTAAAACCGCTTATGAAGACGGGCGGGATATGGAACGGATTTTAGAAGATTTGGTTTCCCATTTTCGCAATGTGTTGGTGGTGAAAACATTACATCAAGCCGAAAGCGGAGCGGAAATCTTATCCGTTACCAAAGAGGTATACCGCAACTATATCCAACAAGCGCAGCTGATTTCAGAAGAACGTTTGTTGCGATACTTAGATACCTTAAGTGAAGGCATTTCCTCCAAACGGTATTTGTCTCAGCCCAGACTTTGTCTTGAGGTGGCAGTCACCGCTATGGTGAAACGGCCCGATTTGGGTGACCTTCGCGGTATTACAGAACGTTTGCAAGAATTGGAACAGAAGTTGACCAGATTAACTTTTGGTCAGGCGATTCCGGTTGTTACAGAACCTGTGGTTGAAGAAGCTACCGTTATCAAATCGGAACCTGATGAAATTCTTTGGGAGATTCCTCCTGCAGAACCCGAAATTTCGATACCTGAACCTGCTGAGGTGGTTGCATCAGAACCGGCTGCAGAAATTGTTCCCGTTTCCGAACCTGCCCCCACTGTAGAGGAATTTCCTGTAGCAGAATCGTTTGTGGCAGAAGAACCTCAACAGGTATCCGAACCAAAAGAGAAAAGTCTGGCACCCTTATGGGATGCTGTTTTGGAGGCAGCTTCCAAAAAAGCGGATTTCGGCTTTAAACGAATTATAGGCAGTGCCACCTGGGAAGAGCACTCAGGGGTGATTGATGTGATGATTGGAAGCGATGCTTTTTTAAACATCGCAAAAATGAATCAGTATGACAAGGTATTAAAACAAGCAATCCTGGATGTTACGGGGATGGAGTTTTCTGTAAAACTCCGCTCCAAAGAAGCTTCCGGGGAAGACGGAGATTCTTTCCAAAAACTTATGAATCAACTGAGTGGATTCTCCGATCAAATAACTTTTAAATAGAAAAAGCAAACAAGAAAGGAAACAAAAGACAATGGCAAAAGGAAAATTCAATATGGGCGGCGGAATGCCCAGCAATATGGCAAACTTAATGAAACAGGCTCAGAGAATGCAGCAAAACCTAGAGCAGGCTCAGGAAGATTTGGCAAATAAAACTTATCAGGCAACCTCCGGTGGCGGTGCAGTCAGCGTTACCATTAGCGGTTCCGGTAAACTGACTGACCTGGTGATTGACGAATCTGTATTAGATGATGCAGAAATGGTGGCAGATTTAGTCATTGCTGCTGTGAATCAGGCAATTGATGAAAAAGACAAAGAAAAAGAATCCACACTGGGCGGTTTAACCGGCGGTATGGGTAACTTTGGCGGTCTGTTTTAATTGATATAAAATTTGGTATCGCATTGAGGAAGAAAGTATGGCAGAGATTTTTGAGCCGTTAACCGTGCTTAGTGAACAATTTAATAAGTTACCAGGCATCGGCAAAAAAACCGCTCAGCGGCTTGCTTATTATGTATTGATGCAACCCGACGAATTTGCCCGTGATTTCAGCAATGCATTATTGGATGCCAAAGCTAAGGTCCGTTATTGCAAAACCTGTCAGAATATTTGTGCAGGAGATGTTTGCTCCGTTTGCGGCAATGCGAAACGTGACCAAAGCACCGTTATGGTGGTGAAAAGTCCCAAGGAGCTGATTGCTATGGAGAAAACCGGGGAGTATCAAGGTGTTTATCACGTGCTGCACGGACTGATTTCTCCTATGGACGGAATTTCTCCTGACGATTTAACGATAAAAGAGCTTCTTGCAAGGATATCTTTGGGAAATATTGAAGAAGTGATTTTAACCCTTTCCCCCACAGTGGAAGGGGATGCCACTGCAATGTATCTTGCCAAGCTGTTAAAACCGCTTGGTATTAAGGTAACCCGTATTGCTCAGGGGCTTCCTATGGGCAGCGATATTGAGTATGCAGACGAAGCAACCCTTCTGATGGCTTGGAAGGAACGAAAAGAACTCTAACACAGATTGCCCTCTGTGTTAGCAGACACAGAGGATGAAATAACATGGCTTTAAAGCTTTCTAAGGGGCGGAAAAAAAATCTGGTAAAATTACCGGTCGCTTTTTTCGACCGCTATCTTCCCACGGTGAACGGGGATTATTTAAAAATTTATTTATTCGGACTGAAACTTTGTATGGAAAATCAGTCTATGACCGATTCGGAGATTGCTAAAACGCTGGGTATGCTGACGGCAGATGTGAAAAATGCGTGGCATTATTGGGCACAGGAAGGACTGATCAGCTTTGCCGATGATGGCACCATGGAGTTTGAAAATCCCGAAGAAATGGTCTTTACGGCATCGACTTCCAAAGCAAAAAAACCTTACGAAGCGGTCCGTTTTGAAGATGTGTTTTCCACCATTCAAAGAGATGAAGATTTTAAAGAAATTCTTCGGATTGTGGAAGCATCTTATCCTGTGCTGTTAACTCAGGACGATGTGATGATGATTTTCGATATTGTGAAAATCAAGGAGATTCCTTTGGAGCATCTGATGGTTACCATTGCACATTGTTTAAAAATTCGCAAAAAAAGCATGAAATACATCTACAAAGTGGTTACCGAAAATTATGCAGACGGCATCACAGATTTGGAAGATTTGGAACAACATTTCACTCGGATTGAGCAAAGCAGTAAGTATCTGAAAAAAGTTTCCAAAATCTTAAAAGTGACAGGTCGGGAATTTGTAGAAAAAGAAAAAGAATTTATCAAAAAATGGGAAGAAGCCAAAAAAACAGAGGATGAAATCCGTTTGGCATATGAAAAAATGATTATGGCAATCGGAAAACTTTCTTTCCCATATCTGGATAAAATTCTCATGAACGAAAAGGGGAACAAAACGACGAAAACATCGTCTGTAAAAGCAGGTCCCTTAAACAATTTTAGTCAGGAAATGCCTGATTTTCAGAAAATTACCGATAATCTCATTCGGAAGCAGTTGGAGGGATAAGGGATGACATATCCAACCGTTGTGTTAAAAAAAGCGGCAGAACAACTGAAAAAACGTCAGGAAGAAAATAAGCAGATTACTCGCGAAAAAAAGCAAAAGGCATACATAGAAATTCCGGCTCTTTTGGAAATCAACAAAAAAATCGGGGCTTTGGTGAAACTGGGTGTAGCGTCTGAAAACAAGGTTTCAGATGTGAAACAAGCGCTAAAGGAACTGGTTTTGGAGCGGGAACAGGTGCTTTTGGAAAAGGGGTATCCTGCCAATTATCTGGAAGACTATTATGAATGTCCCATTTGTAAAGATGAAGGTTTTGTAGGCAGCGAACCTTGCGAATGTTACAAAAAGTTAATCCGTGCGGAAGCGTACAAGCTGTCCAACCTTGCCACGCGGATTGAAAAAGAAAATTTTTCCACCTTTTCTATAGAAATTCATTCGGAACAAAAATATATGGAATGTATTCTGGAAAAGGCGAAGCGGTACTGTAAGAAGGATTGCAACCTAAAGAATAATCTGCTATTCACAGGTTCTACCGGGACAGGGAAAACCTTCTTATCCTCTTGTATTGCCAAAGAATTTTTAGATAGCGGACATTTTGTGCTGTATCAAACAGCAACCCGCATTTGCAATATCATTGATGATGCTAAATTCCGTCATGATCAGGCGGAAAACGGGGAATATCTGTCTATGATTACCGATTGTGATTTGCTCATTATCGATGATTTGGGAACCGAATATGCTTTCGGATATCCCCAGTCTCAATTATTTGATATTCTGGAAACTCGGATGCTTGCCGGAAAACGCACCGTGATTTCCACCAATATGGATTTCAATGAACTCAATCAAAAATATTCACCCAGACTGGTTTCCAGAATTTTGGGAAATTATGAAGTTTTTGTATTCCGTGGCAACGATTTGCGTTATCAGAATCCGTAGTTTTTTCCGTGGTTATTTTATTTGTTAAATATTTGTTAAAAAAAATTTATATATTGGCAGATTTTCAAAGAAGATTTGTCGGATTTCACTAAAAGGAGGATTTTCAATGAAATCAAAAGTGTTAGCACTTGTGCTTGCTTGTCTGATGCTTCTGTCCACTCCCATTTTTGCGGCAACTTTTACCGATGTGAACGAGAATCATGACAGATATCAGGCAATCGACATGTTGTCCAGCATGGACATTATTAACGGTTTTCCGGACGGAAGCTTTAAGCCGGACGAACCGGTAACCAGAGCTCAGATGGCAGCTCTTATCACCAGAATGTTTAATCTGGGAAGTTCTGCAGTAGCTGTAGAACCTTTCTCCGATGTTGCTGTTACTTATTGGGCAGCGTCCGATATTGTTTCTGCGAAAAACAGAGGAATTATCAACGGATTCCCGGATGGTACCTTTCATCCTGAAGATCAAGTAACCTATGAACAGGCAGTTAAAATGATTGTTTGCGCATTAAACTACGGCCTTGCAGCTGAACAGGCAGGTGGATATCCCAACGGATATATCCAGATTGCTTCCAGACTGGGTATCTTAAAGGGTGCCTCTCAGACTCAGACTGCACCTGCATCCAGAGGTATTATTGCACAGCTGTTATACAACTCTTTAGATGTTGATATGCTGGTTCCTCAGGTGAATGCAGACGGTACCGTGGATTATGTAAAATCTGATGACGGCAATAACACTGTTAATCAGCAGTTCTTAAAAACCGAAACCTTAAAAGGTGCTACCGTGGTTCGTACTCCCAGAGTAAACTTAGAACCCGGTGTTTCTGCAATTGAAAGCGTTAACGACAACGCAATGTTTGTAAAAACAGCAGACAACAGATATGTTAAAATTACTGTTCAGAATACTTCTGCATTTGACTTCATTGGTCAGCAGGTAGATATTACCTACAAATCTGATGTGGAAGATACTGAATTAAAAACCTTAACAAGTATTACTCGCAACGCAAATGTTCGTGTATATGAAAACATCAAGTTATCCGATGTAATTTCTTTGGATGCAACCAGTATCAATTACTATACCGATAAAGCAAAAGATAGAGAAAATAGTTTAAACTTTAACGGAACTCCCGTTGTGATTTACAACGAAAGATTACATTCCAACGGTATCGCTGCAATCAATGCAGACTTAGTGGATACTGATGGTGTAGACGGTGTTGTTTCCGTTTACTTAAGCGGTACTCAGACTTTGGTGAAAGCAAAATCCTACAAAACTTATGTAGTAGAAAGCACCGATTCCAGAAATGAAGTAATCAAAGTAAAAGGAAACGAAGGTTATTCCAATATTGATATTTCCGTTCCCTACAAAGATGCCTACTTAAATGAAACCGTAATGAAAAAAGGTAACTTTGATTATAAAACCGGTAAAGCGGTTGCAAATGCAAGCACCCTGTCTTCTTACAGCGGTATTTCCAAAGGTAATGTAATTGCAGTTGCAAGCAATACAGAAGATTCTTCCAATAACTACTATGAAGTATTAGTATCCACTTCTGCTGTAACCGGCTCTATCAGCGAATACTATACTGATGATGCAACCGGACGTCCTTTCATTAAAGTTGCAAACGGTAGCACTTTCTTACTGTCTGAAGAACTGGATAGATATGGTTTAACTTCTCAGGTACAGCCTGAAGTAAATGCAAAATTCCATATTGACCCCTTCGGTGAAGTTGGTTATGTTTCCAACATCAAAGCAGAAGATATCAGCATTGGTATTCCGGTATCTGTTACCACCGGTGGTACCGGCTTTGATAAAATCACTCAGTTAGAAATTTACAATGTAAATACTAACAATGTGGAAACCTTACGTTTCCGTAACGAAGAAGGAAATGATCCTCGTGTAAACTTATTAAAAAATGGTGATGGTAACTTAATTACCGATGCACTCTTTACCTACACTTTGAAAAACGGACAGATTGATGAATTTGGAATCATTGATGCAGGTAGCGATGATTATCAGTATGTTACTGCCAAATCTACCGATGCGGAAGTAACCGATATTAAGAAAACTTCTTCCACCAAAATCACTTTTGATAGCGGTAAAGAAATTACCTATAACTCTACTTCTACCAAAATTATTTTAATCGGTTCTCACTACGATACCGATACTGTAGTTCCCAAAACTACTACCTTAACCACTAACACTGTATATACCGGTAAAGTATATCAGTTAAACTTAAAGAAAACCGGCACCAACTATAATATGCAGTATGTTATCGTTCGTCCCTTCGAAGGTTTAACCAAAGATTCTGAAACCTTTATCGTAGATTCTATCGGTTCTATCGTACCCAAGGATGATATGAATGTTGTTACCGTAAAAGCATATTCTTTCACCGGTACATCTAAATCCGGTAACGGCTCCGGCATTCAGGAAGTGGTAATTACTCAGAATGTTGTGAATGCTCTTGATTTGAAAAAAGGTGATGTGTTCACCTATTATGACATTCCCGGCACCACCGGCATTGACATTGAAAACTTAAGATGCGTATTTGTTTTAGCACGTGCTGATGAAATTGCAAACGGAACTTACCCCACAGCAGGTGCTATGGAAATGACCGACAATGCACAGTCAGCTAGCGGCTATAATGCAGGTTATAACTTCTTTGGTATTCAGAACAATACCAGCAATATGGTAGGTCCTGAATCCACCAGTGTATATGCTTATTATATGGGTATTCCGTTGACCTATATTTCCAATGAAGACGGAACTAACCGTAGCTTAAGAATTGCAAAAGATTCTTCCGCTTTCCCTGTTTTAGCAAATGACACCGCTACGATTGCAGCAATGGAGGCAGATCTGGATAATGGTGATTATTTCTATGATTACGATCTGGATTCCTTAGCAAACATTTATGTATATGATGCTGCTGCATCCGGTGCAGACAAATTGGTTCAGATGAAAGGTAAAGAAGAAATCAGAAGCTACTTAGAAGATTTACAGACTATTGAAAATAATGCTTCTAATGAAACAAAACATCACGATACTGTGTTTGTAAAAGTTCATAATGCGACCAGCGCTAACACCTTCTATAATCTTTATATCATCAAAGACGCAAGATAATTCTATTCGTCAAAAAGCCCGTAATGCTTGTCATTACGGGCTTTTTATATTGTTTGTCTGAATCAATTCGGCAGCTACCGTTTCACCATCTGTGGAAATACGGATGATGACAGGCATATCCAGATGATTCTGAAATTTAAAATCATATCCGCCATAGGACACGGTAGCGTCGTGTTGAGAATCGGCATAGGGAACTTCGTGCGAATGGGAGTGTCGTTCCGTAACAGGAAATTCTGCGTCTCGTGCCGCTATATACATAGTAGAAGAAATTTGGCACACACCGCCTCCCACGGTG
>JAFYVF010000044.1 GCA_017549265.1 Clostridia bacterium | reverse complement strand
CAGTTTTTCTCCACGGGCAAAAAATTCTTTTCGAAGGAAAGAATTGGCACTCACACCGCCTGCCATACAAACGGTTTTGATACCTTTTTCTTTTGCCAGTTTAAAAAACGGATCCAAAAGCATTTTGGTCACGGTTTTGGAAAAAGATGCTGCCACATCACATTTGGTGATGCCGCCTTTTTGCACCTTTAGTCCCAATCCTTCAAATCCTTCCTCCGTTAAAAATTCATCGTCGGCATATTCGGTAACCGGTTTTGTCAGGATTTTTTTAATATAACAATTTACCGCAGTTTTTATACCGCTGAAGGAAAAATCATCGGTGTCACCCAATTTTGGTTTGGTAAAGGTGATTTTATCGGGATTGCCGTTTTGTGCCATTTTGTCCACCCGAACTCCGCCGGGATAAGGAAGTCCCAGCACTCTTGCCACTTTGTCAAAGGCTTCGCCAATGGCATCGTCACGGGTTTTGGCTAATATTTCAAAGGATAAATAATCCTTCACATGCACAATCTGGGTATGTCCGCCGGATACCACAAGGCATAAGTAAGGCGGTTTTAACTCTTTGTCTTCAATATAGTTTGCCGCAATATGCCCTTTGATATGATGCACGGAAATTAAAGGTAATTTTCTGCCGTAGCTTAATGCTTTGGCATAAGACACCCCTGTTAACAAAGCACCCACCAAGCCGGGACAGGAAGTCACAGCGATGGCATCAATATCATCAAAGGTGTTTTTGGATGTCTGCAATGCTTCATCCACCACTTTGTCGATGATTTCGATATGTTTACGGGATGCAATTTCAGGCACCACGCCGCCAAATCTGGCGTGCATATCTGCCTGAGAAAATATAATATTGGATAACACGGTTCTGCCATCTTCGACCACTGCTGCCGCAGTTTCGTCGCAAGAGGTTTCAATCGCAAGAATTTTTGCCATAAATGGTTCCTCGTTTTTAAAAATGTAACGTCATTAAAATGGCGTCTTCTGTTCGTTCATAGTATTTTTTTCGCACGCCTACCTGGGAGAATCCCATTTTCTGATAGAGGGCTCTTGCACCTTCGTTGGATTCTCTTACCTCTAAGGTGAGAAACGTGAGGTTGTGTTCTTTACCATAGGAAATCAAGTGTTCTAAAAGCAGTTTTGCATAACCTTGTCTTCGATACTGGGGGAGAATGGCGATATTATTGATATTGCCTTCCCCAAAGCTTTCCCACATTCCCACATAACCAATAACCTTGTCGCCATCTTCTAAACAGAAATATACTGCGTTTTCGTTGGTTAAGTCATTCCGAAAGGATTCCAGACTCCAGGGAGTGGAAAAGCAGGTCTTTTCTACCAAAGAAACCCCTTCCACATTTTTGGGAGTTAACCCTGTCACTACCATCACAGAGAGAGCACCTTCCCTCCGCTGGACTTTTTCAGTCGGTTCATAACCGATAAGCCAACCCCTTCTTCTGCTACCGCAGGAATGTAGATTGTTTGGTAACCATCCAGATCAGCTTGTTTTAACAAACGGAAAATCAGATGTGCCATCTGATTCAAATCGCTTTTGGTGCCTAAGCACATTTTATTTTTGGAAAAAGAATCATATTCCTCCAAGAATAAAAACAGGCATTCAGAATCTTTTAAATGATTCTCAAAATGAGAAATGATGTTATTCATTTCCCCGGTTACCAAAAACACTTCTGCTTTGGGAGAATAATGGGTATATTTCATACCGGGAGAAGCAGGTTTTTCCACTTTTGTTCCTGCTACCAATGAGGGATGAAGACGGGTTGTGGGAATGACTGCCTGAAGCATTTCTAAAGTAACACTTCCCGGTCTTAATATCACGGGGGTATCCCCAGTTACATCCAACACCGTGGATTCAATCCCGAATTCGCAGTCATCTCCTTGCACAATTCCTGCCACTCGTCCGTTCAAATCACGATACACATCGGAAAATGTGGTGGCAGAAACGCTACCCGAAATATTGGCAGACGGTGCCGCAATGGGAGTGCCTGATTTGGTAATCAGCTCCTGTGCCACAGGATGCTTGGGGAATCTCACGCCCACGGTAGAAAGTCCTGCAGAAACTGCATCACAGATGCAGTCTGATTTTTTCAGTACCAAAGTGATGGGCCCCGGCATAAAGTGAGAAGCGATGGTTTTTGCTGTTTCGTTAAAATCGGAAGACACTTCCTCAATCATAGAAAGAGAAGAAACGTGCACAATCAACGGATTATCCGCAGGTCGGTTCTTTGCTTGGAAAATTTTTAGCACCCCATCGGGATTGAAAGCATCTGCACCAAGACCGTATACCGTTTCGGTGGGAAACACCACAGTTTCGCCCTGTTGAATCAGCTTTGCTGCTTCACTAAGACAATCAGTTGAAATCACAATTGTGTTCACGGTTTCTTCCTCCTTTTCCGAAAAATTTTTTCTATATATAATAGTATAGTCTTTCAATATACTATTGTACCACATTTTTTCAAAATGTCCATAGAAAATGCGCATATTTTTTATTTTTTTTCATAATGTGTGTTAACAGGACAAGAAAGGAGCAACCAAATTGAAAAGAACCAAGTCACATGCCAAAGAAACGCCTAAACGAAAAAGCGGATGTCTATGGCTATTTCTGATGATTGCTGTGATAATTTTTCTGCTTGTCACAAACAAAAATTTTCAAAAAAATCTGGACTATTTTATGAGAGGTGAAGCGGATGTTGGAGCATTTTTTTCTGATATCCAGGTGTCTTATCAAACACATCTTACCTACCCCGATTTTACGATGCCTGTTTCAGGAAGTATCACCTCTGCTTTTGGCGAGCGAATCAATCCCTTATCCAACCAACCGGAGCACCACACGGGAATTGATATTGATATTTCCTCAGACAACCAGGTAAAGGCCGCCGCAGGCGGTGTTGTGTCCAAAATTGGTGTGGATGAACGGTTCGGAAATTATGTGATTCTCTCTCATAGCGGGAATTTTTTCACTTGTTATTCCCATTTGGAAAGCGTTTCGGTAACAGAAGGAACCTCGGTTTCTAAAAACGATTTCATCGGAATTGCGGGAGAAAGCGGAATCACCACAGGAGAGTACCTGCATTTTGAAATCAGAAAAGGGGAAAAGCGGATGAATCCCATGTTGTTCTTACCGCAATGAGAGGACATATCAGCATCAATCCCCTACTGATACTCACCCTGATTCTTGCATGGCAGATGAAATATTTATCCATATTTTTAGTTACCTATGGTTGTTTAGTGTTTCATGAAGGAATCCATTTATGGTTTTTGTGTAAATATCGTATTCCCGTTAGAAAAATCACGTTAGAACCCTTTGGTATATCTATCCGAACGGGGAAAAAAACACCTGAAAACGCCGTGATTTATCTTTCCGCACCCATCGGAAATTTTTTGGTTGCAGGTTGTTTGGTTATGAGTCACAGCTGTTTTCATATACCACTATATTCCCAATGGATTTTAGCAAATCTGAGTTTGGGACTTGTGAATCTGTTACCTATACTCCCTTTGGATGGCGGAAGAGCATTACTGTTATTCCTGGAAAAACGAATGGGAAAAGAACGCGCAAAAAAACGCATGAATCTTCTCGGGATTCTTGTTTCGGTTCCCCTAATCATCGGATTCATAGCCCTAACTGTAAAGGAAGGCGGAAGCTTCGGGTTCATTATCATTTTTATTTTCCTCTGCTATAACCTGCTGTCGGGAAACCGTCCCTGGGAATATAAAAAACTTTATCAAACAGCTTTTCGTTCCGAAAAAAGAAACTTTCGGGATACCATTTTGGTTGAACATCTGGGCGTACATTGGGATTATCCTGCTAAAAAACTTCTGAAAAAATTCCGGGGAGAAAAATATTACGTCATCAATGTGTTCCGAGACGGTGTCCTTTTAAAAACACTTACCGAAACACAAATTTTAAATCGCATTTTAGCCTGCGAGCAAAATATTACCGTTTCAGAATGTTAAAAAAGAGCCGAAGCATTGATATTGCCTCGACTCTTTTTTTGGTGTTTGGTTATGAAACTGCAATCAATAGTTCTTCTCCAACTGTGATATCAGAACTTTGTAATTGATTCACCTTCTTAATTTCATAAACAGTTTTTCTCACATCACCGTCAGTGCCGTATTCTTCCGCAATACTCCATAAGGTGTCATTGGGTTGCACAATATAAGTGATATATTCTTTTGCTTCATCATTTGCAGATGCTATAATGCTTAATGCAGCTACAATCGTTGTAAGGATTGCTACCAAAACAAAAAGCAAACATCTTTTTCCTTTCTTAGTTAATCTCATCTATTTTTCCTCCTAAAAGCAAACATTTGTTTTCTTTTGTAGGTTCATTTTAACACAAACATTTGTTCTTGTCAATACTTTTTTTGAAAATTTTGCAAACAAATGTTTGACAAATGTAAAATTATGTGTTATACTGTAGATACAAGTTCAAGAAAATCTCGCAGAAATGCTCAGAAAAAGAGCATGCCTTCCCATAAAAAAATAAAAAAGGAGTACGCCCTATGGATACAGAATTAACCAAAAAACAAAAACTGATTTTAGATTTCATCAACGATTTCCAGGAAAAAAACGGGTTCCCCCCTACTGTTCGTGATATTTGTATTGGCGTGGGGCTTCGTTCTACCGCTACAGTATTTACTCATTTGAAAAATTTAGAAGAAAAAGGCGTATTAAATAAAAGCTCTGCCAAAAACAGAGCAATTTCCGTGGTAAAAGAAGCAACCGTTACCGAATTTGTTCCGAAAGAATCCCAAAATTCTGACATTTTAGAAGTGCCGTTGGTTGGGAAAGTTGCAGCCGGCAGCCCGATTTTAGCGGTGGAAAATATTGAGAGAACCTTCCCTCTTCCAATGGATCTGGCAACCAATCAGGAAATGTTTATGCTCCGTGTGCAGGGGGAAAGTATGATAAATGCCGGTATTTTGAATGGCGACTTAATTATCGTAGCCCGTCAACCTACTGCGGAAAACGGTGAAAAAGTGGTTGCAATGATTAATGATGAAGTCACCGTAAAAACCTTCTACAAAGAAAACGGGTATTTTCGTCTGCAACCGGAAAACGATACCATGGAACCCATTATTACCACCCAATTAACCATTTTAGGTAAGGTTGTTGGACTTTTCAGAACCTATTGATTACAATAAAAAAAGGATGGAAAATTCCATCCTTTTTTTATTTTTTAAGCATACGTTCCAGTAAACTATCGTAAATCGGTTTATTTCCGACACTTTTGGTCACAATGTAACTCACAATGCAAACCATTGATATGGGTAACAGATTTCCGAAATTCCCGGTCATTTCACAGAGGAGAATGATGCCCGTAATAGGCGCATGCACGATGGCGGTGAAATATCCTGCCATTGCCAACACCACAAACTGGAACAAAAGTTCCGGATTCAGTCCGAACATCTCAATCGCAAGGGTTCCCGTGATTGCTCCGATATATGCCCCCAACACCAACAGCGGAAAGAAAATTCCACCCGGTGCCCCGGAGCCGAAGCTTAAAACAGAAAACAGAAATTTCACAACAAGTAACAATATCCCAAAAGACAGGTAAAATTCAGGCTCACCCAGCAACTCTATCATAGAATGTCCGCCACCTAATACCTGAGGCAGAAATACTGCTAAAACCCCTGCAAAAAAGAAAGGTATCAACAATCTGATAAAAGGGTTCTTCATCTTTTGGATTTGCTTTTGACCAAAGAGAAGAGTTTTGTTGTAAACAAAACCTAACAATCCTACCAAAACACCCAGTAAAATCAAGATCCAATACTGTTCCAACGGAAATTGTGCAGTTAACGGAAACGAAAAAACACTTTCCGTTCCGAAAAACAGTTTAGATAAGAAATCTGCGCTCACAGAAGATACCATCACGGAAAACAGCAGTGACGGAGAAATGGTTTTATAAACCTCCTCCACAGCAAACAAGACGCCGGCAAGCGGTGCATTGAATGCCGCAGATAACCCTGCAGCCGCACCGCAAAGAAGCAGAAAATTCTTTTCCTCTCCATCACGGTGCAATTTTTGGGAAACAAACAAGCCACCCATACCACCGAGCTGAATGGAAGGACCTTCCCTGCCCAGAGAGAGTCCGCCTAAAATAGAAAGACTGCCACCAACTATTTTTAAAAAAAGAACCCGCAAAGGATTTGCCTTCAATTTTTCATGAAATTCTCCCTCAATTTGAGGGATTCCGCTTCCGGAAATCATTGGCTCTTTTTTCAACAGAACCGACACGATCCAACAAATTCCCCCAAGGATGAAAAACCAAAAAATTATTTTTTCAATCCCGGTGGCGAAAAAATAAAGCAGTTCTCCCCGTCCGTTTTCACAAATACCAAGCAACCAACGGTAAAAAATTGTAACTGCGCCCGATAAAACGCCAATCAAAATCCCTTCCCAAATCAATCGATATTTGGGAGGAGTGAGCCCATGATGTTTCAAAACATATCACCTGAATTCTCGTTGATTATTCCATAAACCCACAAAAAAGCTGTATCATTACGATACAGCTTTTTCTTATTGGAATCAAAAACTTAGATAGCGTATACGCTAACCTGTTTTTTGTCTCTTTTGGTTTCGAATTTAACTTTACCGTCGATTAATGCGTATAAAGTATCGTCAGAGCCTTTGCCAACATTGTTACCGGGGTTGATTTTGGTACCTCTCTGTCTTACCAGGATGTTGCCTGCTAAAACAAACTGACCGTCTGCTCTTTTCGCACCCAGTCTTTTAGATTCACTGTCTCTGCCGTTTTTGGTGCTACCTACACCTTTTTTATGAGCAAATAACTGGAAATTAATTTTAAACATAATCTAATCCTCCACTTCAATCATTTTTACATAATCCGAATATTCCGACTCTACCTGACGCAAGGTCAACACCATAGTTTCTAAAAGAATGTTCACCTTTTCTAAGGTAAGTTGGTCGGAAATCTCAGGAATAGAGCACTCCAAGTGCCCATCATCGATAACAATATTCAATCGGATTCCGAGTAACTCAGACATTCCCAAGATTACGGACTGGGTTGCGGTGGACACATTGGCACACACAATATCCTTGCCGATTTCTTCATAACCGGAATGACCATCTACCGTGAACCGATAAACATTACCGATGTAGTTCCTGTTAATCTCAATGTTTATCATAAAAATTAACCGTTGATTTTTTCAATCTGAACTTTGGTATAAGCCTGTCTGTGACCCTGTT
>JAFYVF010000043.1 GCA_017549265.1 Clostridia bacterium | reverse complement strand
TATGCATCCCGGTCCGGTAAACAGAGGATTGGAACTGCAGTCGTTACTGTATGCTCCCGACAAATCTGTGATTGACGAACAGGTAACCAACGGGGTAGCAGTTCGTATGGCGGTGCTGGACACCTTCATCAACCGTGCATAGAGGAGGAACTTGATATGACTATTTTACTGAAAAATCTAAGTGTTGTGAATACAGAATCCGTGGTAGACAATCAGGATATTCTGATTACGGACGGTGTGATTACCAAAATTGACACCAATATCACCGACTCCGCTGAGCAGGTGATTGACTGTGCAGGCAAAACTGCATTTCCCTCCTTCTTTGATATGCACACTCATATGAGAGATCCGGGCTTTACCTACAAAGAAGATATTGAATCCGGAACCCGTGCAGCGATGCATGGCGGTTTCTGGGGCGTTGCGGCAATGCCCAACACCAACCCTGTGACCGATAATGTGCCCGTTGTGGAATATATTATCAACAGAGCAAACAAATTCGGTTATGCTAAGGTGTTCCCCGTAGCGGCAATCACCAAAGGTTTAGAAGGTAAAGAATTAACCGAAATTATGGAATTAAAAGCCCACGGTGTGGTTGCTATTTCCGATGACGGAAAACCCGTATCCGATTCCAACACCATGCGTCAGGCACTGCGTTATGCCGATATGGCAGGAATGCCCGTGGTTTGCCATAGTGAGGATTTATCTTTGGTAAACGGTGGTGTGATGAACGAAGGAGCAACAGCTGACCGTCTGGGTCTTCGCGGAATTCCCCGTGCAGCAGAAGAAGTGGCAATCGCAAGAGAAGTGATTTTAGCAAAAACTTACGACGTGCCTGTTCATATTACCCATATCAGCACCAAAGGAAGTGTGGATTTCATCCGTAACGCCAAAAAGGAAGGGGTAAAAGTGACTTGTGATACTTGTCCTCACTACTTCTCCTTAACCGACGAAGCTTGCGAAGGTTACGACACCCACGCAAAAATGAATCCTCCTTTGCGCGAAGCATCTGATGTGGCGGCAATGATTGAAGGTTTGCAGGATGGCACCATTGATGCGATTGCAACCGACCACGCACCCCATCATTTTGACGAAAAGAAAATTGAATTTGACCACGCCTTAAACGGCATCATCGGTCTGGAAACCTCATTCGCAGTGGGTTGCACCTATCTTTACAAAACAGGAAAACTCACTTTGCCTCAGCTTGCAAAACTGATGGCAGACACCCCCTGCAGAATTTTAAATATCACTCCTGCCCAAATCAAAGTGGGTGAAACCGCAAATATCACCGTTTGTGATTTAAACGAAACTTGGGTACCCACGCCCGAAAACACCGTTTCCAAAAGCAAAAACTCTCCCTACTACGGAAAAGAGTTAACAGGAAAAGTGAAAATCGTTATCACCGACGGTAAGCTGAAACTCTCTTAGAGGTTCTGCAGAAATTTTCGATAGGCGTTGCTTTTTCCAATGCGAAGCTATACTTGGTGTATGTGAGCATTGAGAAAAAGTGACGAGTGCGGAAATTTATGCAGAATAAATACATGATGAAAGGAACAAATAATGAAAGAATTATTGCAAAAAATCAAACAAATGAACAACCCCACCGTGGCAGGCTTAGACCCGGTGTTATCCTATATCCCCACCTATATCTTGGAAAAAGCAGAAAAAGAACACGGCAAAACCTTTAAAGCTGCTGCCGAAGCAATTTTGGAATTCAACAAAGGCTTAATGGATGCGTTGTGCGACATTGTGCCTGCGGTGAAACCCCAGTCTGCGTACTACGAAATGTACGGCTTGGAAGGCATCCGTGCTTACTATGAAACCATCAAATACGCCAAAGAAAAGGGCTTTTATGTGATTGCAGACGGCAAACGTAACGATATCGGTTCCACCTCTGATGCGTATGCAACTGCATACTTAGGCAAAACCCAGTTGTTCGGGGAAACAGACAGAGCTTTTGAACCCGATTCTTTAACCGTAAATCCCTACTTGGGAAGTGACGGTATTCTTCCCTTCGTAAAACGTTGTGAAGAATTCGATAAAGGCATTTTCGTATTGGTAAAAACCTCTAACCCCTCCAGCGGTGAACTGCAAGACTTAGTGCTGGACGGCGAAGAAATTTATGTGAAAGTTGCCAAAATGGTAAACAAATGGGGAGAATCCACCATCAACGATTTAGGATATTCCTCCGTTGGTGCTGTTGTGGGTGCAACTTATCCCGAACAGTCCAAAAAACTTCGTGCCATTATGCCAAACACTGTGTTCTTAGTACCCGGTTACGGTGCACAGGGCGGCACTGCAAAAGATATTGCCCATCTGTTTGATAAAGACGGTATGGGCGCTGTGGTAAATTCCAGCCGTGGCATTATGTGTGCTTATCAGAAAGCAGGTGCCGATGGGGAAGCGTTTGCAGAGTTTGCAAGAAAAGAAGCAATCCGTATGAAAGAAGATATCACCTCTGTTTTTTAAATTTTTGATTTTTTTTAATCAACAGAAGATTGTGAGGTTTTATAAACTATGGCAGATTTAAAAAAATATCAAGTTACCGAAGCCAGAATCATCAAAATGGAAAACCTTTGCGGCACCATTTATGATGTGACGGTTGAAAATGAATATCTGGCACAGGCATCCCGTTGCGGACAGTTTGTGCATATCGATTGCGGAGAACAGTTTGTGCTCCGTCGCCCCATCAGCATTTGTGAAGTGACTGATTCGGGCATCCGTTTTATCTTTGATGTGCGTGGAAAAGGCACCAAAGTGTTATCCGAAAAACAGGTGGGAGACACCCTGGATATTTTAGGTCCTCTGGGCAACGGTTTCACCCCTTCCGACAAAAAATCTCTGTTATTGGGCGGCGGTATCGGTGTGTATCCCTTGTTTGAACTGGCAAAGCAGACCAAAACCTGCGATGTGGCATTGGGATTTCGCTCCAAAGATTTAGTGACTTTAGAAGATGAATTCAAAAAACAATGCGATAACTTATACATTGCCACCGACGATGGTTCCTACGGATTCCACGGAAACGCTCTGCAGGCGGTGAAAGAAAAACTGGAAAGCGGTGCCTACGAAGCGGTATACGCTTGCGGACCTCTGCCGATGTTAAAAGCGTTAAAAACCATTACCGACAATTTAGGTATCTTCTGTGAAATTTCTATGGAAGAACGGATGGGTTGCGGTATCGGTGCTTGTCTGTGTTGCAATATCAAAGTGGAAGACGACGGAGAAGAAGGTTTCAAACATCTTCACGTTTGTAAAGACGGTCCCGTTTTCAATGCGAAGGAGGTGCAATTCTAAATGGCAAACTTAAAAGTGAACTACTTAGGGGTAGAATTTAAAAATCCTGTGGTAACTGCATCGGGTACCTTCGGCTTCGGGATGGAATATAACGAACTCTATCCCATCGAAAAATTAGGCGGTATCACCGTGAAGGGATTAACCTTAAACGAACGTCAGGGAAATCCCGCTCCCAGAATTTTTGAAACCACCGGTGGTATCTTAAACAGTGTGGGACTTCAGAATCCCGGCGTTCGCCATTTCGCACAGAAGATTATGCCTGAACTGAAAAAACTGGATTTAAAAATCATTGCCAATGTTTCGGGAAGCACCTTTGCCGATTATGTGGAAGCCTGCAAAATCGTGGATGCTTCAGGAGCAGACATCATTGAATTAAATGTTTCCTGCCCCAACGTAAAGCAAGGCGGTGCCGCATTCGGTACCAATCCCGACACGGTGTTTGAAATCACCAAACTGGTGAAAGAAGCAATCTCCACACCCCTTTGCATTAAGCTCTCTCCCAATGTGACGGACATCGCTTCCATCGGTCAGGCGGCAATGGATGGCGGTGCAGACGGCTTATCCTTAATCAACACCGTGTCCGGTATGGCGATTGACTTAAAAACCAGAAAACCTGTGTTCCATAACATTGTGGCAGGTCTTTCCGGTCCTTGCGTAAAACCCATTGCGGTTCGCTCTGTGTATCAGACCTATGCCAAAACCAAAGCTCCCATCATCGGTATGGGCGGTGTGGCAAACGGCGACGATGCAGTGGAATTTATGGCAGCAGGTGCCACCCTGGTATCCATCGGTACCATGAATTTTAAAGACCCCTTCACTCCCTTAAATGTGATTGACTCTTTAAACACCTATTTAGATAAAAACGGCATTTCCGATGTGAATGACATCATCGGTTGTGCACATTCCTAAAAAAACATTACATCATCTGAAAATCCCCCGAAAATATAGAGAAAAGAGATTGAGAACATGATTAAAGTAACTTTATCAAACGTGTCTGCTCCCGTATCCGTGTTTGAAGCGGTAAAAGCAGAAAATCCCGATGTGTTAAAAGGCATCTTATGTGCCGAAGTGAACGGCAAAGTGGTTGGCTTATCCGAAGAAATTACCGAAAACGGCGAAATCACTCTGTTTGATTTTTCCGACCCCGAAGGTAAGAAAACCTATTGGCACACCACCTCTCACGTGTTGGCAGAAGCAGTAAAAATCTTATTCCCCGAAGCAAAACTGGCAATCGGTCCCGCAACCGATACCGGTTTCTACTATGATTTCGATTACGACCCGGGCTTCACCAATGAAGACCTGGCAAAAATCGAAAGCCAGATGAAAAAAATCATCAAGAAAAATACCCGCTTGAACCGTTACACCTTATCCCGTGCAGAAGCACTCGATAAAGTGAAAGACGAACCCTACAAAGTGGAACTCATCAACGACCTGCCTGAAGACAGCGAACTGTCTTTCTATGAGCAGGGCGACTTTACCGACCTGTGTGCAGGTCCTCATCTGACCTTTGTGGGTGCTATCAAGGCATATAAACTGTTATCCATCACCGGTGCATACTGGAGAGGGGATGAAAAGAACAAAATGCTCCGCCGTATCTACGGTATCTCTTTCCCCACCAGAGAAGAACTGGATGCCCATATCACTCAGCTGGAAGAAGCAAAAAAACGTGACCATAACAAATTGGGAAGAGAATTAGAACTCTTTACCACCGTGGATGTGATCGGTCAGGGCTTACCCATTATGCTTCCCAAAGGTGCAAGAGTGGTGCAGTTATTACAGCGTTGGGTAGAAGACGAAGAACAGAAACGTGGCTGGATGCTCACCAAAACTCCCTTGATGGCAAAAAGCGATTTATATAAAATCTCCGGTCATTGGGATCATTACAAAGATGGTATGTTTGTAATGGGAGATGAAGAAACCGACGATGAAGTGTTTGCTCTTCGTCCTATGACTTGTCCCTTCCAGTATCAGGCATTCTTAAACCGTGGCCGTTCCTACAGAGACCTGCCCATGAGACTGGCAGAAACCTCCACTTTATTCAGAAATGAAGCATCCGGCGAAATGCACGGCTTAATCCGCGTTCGTCAGTTCACCATTTCCGAAGGTCACTTGATGTGTACTCCCGACCAGTTGGCAGACGAATTCAGAAACTGTCTGGATTTAACCAACTATATGTTAAAAACCTTAGGTTTATATGAAGATGTGTCCTACCGTTTCTCCCAGTGGGATCCCCAAGATACCGAAAAATATATCGGTACTACTGAACAGTGGGACGAAGCCCAGGGCATTATGAAAGAAATTTTAGACGATATCGGTTTAGAATATAAAATCGGTGTTGGTGAAGCTGCTTTCTATGGTCCGAAACTGGACATTCAGATTAAGAATGTTCACGGCAAGGAAGACACCTTGATTACCATTCAGATTGACCAGATGCTGGCTGAAAAATTCGGTATGGAATATGTAGCGGCAGACGGCACCAAGAAAAACCCCTATATCATTCACAGAACCTCTATCGGTTGCTATGAAAGAACTCTGGCGCTGTTAATCGAAAAATATGCAGGTGCATTCCCCTTATGGTTGGCACCCGTTCAGTTAAAAGTGTTGCCCATTTCCGAACGGTTTGAAGAGTATGCGAAAAAAGTTACCGACGAGCTGATGATGGCAGGCTTCAGAGTGGAATTGGATAACAGAAGTGAAAAAATCGGTTACAAAATCCGTGAAGCACAGCTTCATAAACTGCCCTACATGGTTATCGTGGGCGAAAAAGAAGCCGAAGAAGGCACCGTTTCCGTTCGTTCCAGAAAAGACGGCGACAAAGGTAGTCTGAAACTGGATGAATTTATCAAAGAACTGAAAGTGGAAAATGATACCAAAGCACGCTAGTCAAACGATTTGTTTATTTGCCTTCTCCTGGAGGAGAAGGTGGCAGCGATAGCTGACGGATGAGGTGTAGCTGTGCAAGGCACAGCGTTACTTCTTTTCGGTTATTGCCGAAGTTTTCACGGATGCCTGCGCATCCTACACCTCACCACCGCCTGCGGCGGAGCCTCCCCTCAAGGGGAAGCCTTGCATGCTTTCTAACATTCTTCGACAAATGAAAATTTGTTGTTGTTTGACGGCATTGCCGTTGGCACTCAATTGAAATTGTATCACCTATCAGAAAGGAAGAATTTTTATGGAATTTACCCGTAAAATTTTAAATTTATTGGAACGAAATGCCACCTACACCGCAAAAGATATTGCCGAATTATTGGGCGAAGAAGAAGTATGTGTGGCAGAAGAAATTGCACGGTTAAAAGAAGAAGGCGTCATTTTAGGTGCCAAAACTTTAATCAACTGGGATAAAATTGCTCCCGAGTTGACCGTTGCTCATATTGAATTGCGGGTAACTCCCCAAAAAGGAGAAGGATTTGATAAAATCGCCAGAGAAATTTATGCCTTTCCCGAAGTGCGTGATGTCACCTTAATGAGCGGCGGTTACGATTTGATGGTGACTGTGGTGGGGAACTCTATGAAAGATGTTGCTATGTTTGTTGGGGAAAAATTATCCACCTTAGACACCGTGGTTTCCACCGCAACTCACTTTGTTCTGAAAAACTATAAAGTAGACGGCGTGATTTACGCCGAAGAACCCAAAGATGAAAGGGTGATTACACTCTGATGAAAGATTCCATGGAAAACGAATTTCACCCAATCAATTTTGTAAATAAACAAGTACGAAACATTCCGCCCTCCGGAATCCGCCGCTTTTTTGATATTGCGGCAACCATGGAGGATGTAATTTCCTTAGGTGTTGGGGAGCCCGACTTTGTGACTCCCTGGCATATCCGTTCCGAAGCGGTAAAATCCTTAGAAAAAGGGCGCACCTACTATACTGCCAATGCAGGTCTTTTGGAGCTTCGGAAAGAAATCACCAAATATATGGAAGATACCATTCACGTTTCCTATGATCCTGCCAAAGAAATTGTGGTAACCGTTGGGGCAAGTGAAGCTTTGGATGCGGCACTTCGTGCCTTAGTGGATCCGGGAGACGAGGTTTTGATTCCCGAACCCAGCTTTGTGTGCTACAAACCTTGCACCGTTTTGGCAGGAGGAATTCCCGTTCCCATTGAAACCAAAGCGGAAGATGGCTTTAAATTAACCCCTGAGCTTTTAAAAAGCGCAATTACCGAAAAATCCAAAGTTTTGGTGTTGCCTTATCCCAATAATCCCACAGGGGGCATTATGACGGAAGAAGATTTATCCTTGATTGTTCCCATTATCAAAGAAGCAAATCTGATGGTGATTTCCGATGAAATCTATTCGGAATTAACCTACACCGGCAAACACGTTTCCATTGCCACTTTTGATGGTATGAAAGACAGAACCGTGGTGATTAACGGTTTTTCCAAAGCTTTTGCCATGACAGGTTGGCGATTGGGCTTTGCCTGCGCCCATCCTGATGTGATGGCTGCTATTGTGAAAATTCATCAGTACGGCATTATGTCATCACCCACCTTTTCTCAGTATGCGGCAATTGAGGCACTAAGAAACGGTAGACCTGACATTGAGCGTATGAAAGAAGAATACAATATCCGCCGTAAGTTTTTGGTGGATGCCTTAAATGATATGGGAATGACCTGTTTTAATCCCTACGGAGCCTTTTATGTGTTCCCGTCTATCAAAAAATTTGGCATGACTTCTGAGGATTTTTGTCAGACACTTTTGGCAGAACAACGTTTAGCGGTAGTCCCGGGCACAGCATTCGGTGATTCGGGCGAAGGATTTGTGAGAATTTCCTATGCGTATTCTCAGGATAATATCAAAAAGGCATTAAAGCGGTTGGAAGCTTTTGCAAAGAATCATTAAAAGAGGGAAAAGTGAGCAAAAGATATGATTTTAAATATTGTGTTATTTGAGCCGGAAATTCCGCAGAACACGGGGAATATTGCCCGTACCTGCGCCGCAACGGGAGCAAAACTCCATCTGGTTGGCCCTATGGGATTCACCATTGACGATAAAAAATTAAAACGTGCAGGGTTAGATTACTGGCACGATGTGGATATCACTTATTACGATAGCATCGCAGATTTTTATGAAAAGAATCAAAAGAACCAAAAAAATCAGGGCAAGATGTATTATTTGACCACCAAAGCGCCCCGTGATTACTCCGAAGCAGAGTTTGAAGACGGATGCTATCTCATTTTCGGGAAAGAAACTGCAGGGATTCCCGAAGAAATTTTGTTAGAAAACCAAGAAACCTGCCTGCGGATTCCCATGATTGGAGAAATTCGCAGTTTAAACCTTTCCAATTCGGTTGCCATTGTGGCGTATGAGGCATTCCGTCAGGACGGATTCTCCCATTTCCGCTTGGAAGGAAAACTCACCAAATACGATTGGAAATAAAGGAGAAACCAAAATGATACATAAATATCAGTTATTCGGGAATAATATTGTACTGGACATTTATTCCGGTTCCGTGCACGTAGTTTCCGACGCCGT
>JAFYVF010000042.1 GCA_017549265.1 Clostridia bacterium | reverse complement strand
TTTGCGGGGGTCGGAACAGGAGTAGCAGTCGGGATGGGAGTGGGATTTGCAGGAGCATCACCTACTGCCACGGGAATTACTTTACAGTTTGCCAACTTCATCGCATAGGCGATATCAGTAGAAGAAGTACGAGCGAAACGGATACCGGTGAAAGAACAGGTGGCGGAACCGGTGTTGGTAATGGTTAAGGTTTCCACGCCGCTTCTCATATAAACGGGATCCATATCGTAGGTTGAAATATCGTAGTAATAGTTCCAACCGGTTCTGTGCTGATTGATCTGTGCATAGTGACCGGAGCTGGTTTCTAAGTCTAACTTATTGGAACCATCTGCAGTAAACTGAACCTGAATGTAGTACAGACCTGCAGTTGCAATGTTACCCTGGAAGGTAACAGATGCGCCGGGTGCTAAGGTGATGGTGTCACCGCTTGCAGTTGCGCTACCGGTGGTGGAAGCCACGAAAGAAGAAGTGGTTGCACCGCCTGCACTTGCAGCAGGACCAAAGTAAGTGTTAGAGTCATGAGTAGGAGCGGTGCCCGCATTCACATTGTTGATGTAGTCCATACCGTTATCTTTTAATACGGTGAAGGTCAGATTTGCAGTGCTATCGGATTTGGTGATATTGTTTGCACCTTTGATTAAGTAGAAATATTTGGATACGCCGGGCTGTAAGGTTGCGGTGTGACCGGTTTCGTTGGTAATGGTTACTGCTTTATCGGAATATACTTTGTACACACCTGCATAAGGAGCGTTGGAAACGCTTGCCACATCCCCTTCTCTCCAGCCTTCAGGACCGGGAGTTACGGTAGGAGCAGTAGTAGGTGTGGGAGTTGCGGTGGGAGTAGGAGTAGGTTCTTCTGTTTTTGCGTACTCAACCACTTTACAATGTGCAATATTCAACTGAGGAATATAAGCAGCAATGCCGGTTAATTCCTGAGTCTGTTTTACCTGGATTGTCTGAAGATTAGCAACGCCTGCACCCAGGTTTTTCAGGGTTAAGGTGGTAGTGCCTGCTCTTAAGTACATGGTAATCAATTCTTTGGGATTTGCTTCGTTTACCGCATACTGTAAGTTTCCGGTATAAGGAGTCATTTCCCCATAATAACCGGTATCACTTTCCATATAAATGGTGGATACCTTTTTATCGGGAGACTGCAAGGAAATATAATAAATACCGCTAACCGGAACATTTAAGGTAACAGTAGCTTCTGCACCAACAGCCAGATTGGTTCCGCCGGGAATTGCAACCTGGTCGGAGTGAGTATTTGCCAAAGGAGCGGAGCCTGCATTTACCTGACCGATATAACCGATACCGTTATTTGCCAGCACAGTAAATTTCAAGGTGGCAGTGTTATCAGATTTGGTGATGCTGTTTGCGCCTTTGATTAAGTAGAAGTACTGAGGCACGCCTGCAGCTAAGGTTGCAGTGTGACCGGTTTCGTTGGTAATGGTAACTGCTTTATCGGAGGTTACCTGATATACCCCTGCATAAGGAGCATTGGTGGAGTAAATCGCGTCACCTTCATCGTAGTTGCCGCTCACGGTTTTTACATCCTGGATAGTAGGAGTAACGCCGTTATCCACAGCAATCTGAGATGCCATCAGTCCCACAGAAGTAATGGTTACTGCTTCGGAACCGGTGTTGGTCAGCTGCATTTTATTGGAGCCTCTTGCACCGTATAAGAATTCATAACCGCCTTCCGCGTTCTGATAATAGGAACCTTCTGCCGCAGATACGGGAATTTCTGCAACATATTTGTAGTTCATCTGCGCTTCCAAGGTGGTGTTACCGCCGGAAGATTTTACCTCAAGATAGTAAATACCTGCTTTGGGAACGGGCACTTTAAAGGTAACATAACCGCCGGGCTGTAAGGTAATGCTGTCGCCACTTCCGGTTGCACCGTTGTACTGGTCAACATCGCCCCATAAAGAGCCTGCAGTACCCATAGAATACAGAGATTCGGTGGTGATTACATTTTTGGGAATTTCAGAGCCGGAGCCACCCTGATCGGGAACATCCAGACCCAGAATTTCCAGTGCTTTATACGGAACATAGAATTTGCCGTTTTCATACACGGAAACCTGACCGTCTAAGTCAATTTTCTGTCCGTTATAGGTCAAAATGGAAGTATTTCTTTCAATAGAAGCATTTACGCCGTTGAACGTGAAGATACCGGTGTGCTCATTGGAGCTCATAGCATGCCCTAAGTTTCTGTGATTATAGTTAACAGTATAGGGTGCATAGCTACCAATGGAGGTAACATTCACAAATAAATCCTGATTCAATGCAACGGTGTCAACACCCATGATGTCTGCTAAATAGGGAGCAAAAATGGTGTTTTCAACCACGTAGTTATCAAAGTTGGAAGCCACGCCGGGATTGGTGGACAAGCCTTCCGGATACGCTACGCCTGCAGGAGCATATAAGAATACGCCACCGTTTCTTGCAGTGTGCTGTTTGGAATCCCAGGTAACAGCAGAAGTTCCGGGGATAACACCATTCTGAATGTTGGCAACTGCAGTTGCCTGATTAATTACGTTCATACCGCCGGTGTCATGGTCGGGCATCATGATAACCATGGTATCATTTCTGCCTTTTGCATATTCCACAGCGATTTTACAAGCTTCGTCAAATGCAATATATTCGCCAACCATTTCCAAAGCATTGTTGTCATGTCCGCCACCGTCAACATTGGAACCTTCTACCATTAAGAAGAAACCGTTATCATTTTCCAATGCACGAATTGCAGCGGTAGTCATTTCTGCTAAGGTAACGTCGTTTGCAGTGTTCTGATGGTCAGAAGCTGCCTGTCCGGAGAATAAGTTACCCCAGATTTTATCGCCTTTTTTAACGGCGTTTAATTCCGCTCTGTTATCAATAATGTTATAACCTAAGCTTGCAACAGTGCTTTGTGCTTCAGGCCATTCGGATTTGGAGAACCCGCCGCCTAACACAACGTCGATGCCCTGATATGCAATCTGACGGGAAATTGCGGGATAATGGTCACGATGTGATTCGTGGGCAGAGAATGCTGCCGGTGTTGCATTGGAGAATTCAAAGGTTGCAACCATACCGGTTTTCATTCCTTTAGACTGTGCCACCTCAATCAAGGTTGCACTGGGTGTCTGATCAGGTTTTAACCCGATGTGATAAGTGTTGGTTTTGTAACCCCCTGCCAATGCGGTACCTGCTGCTGCAGAGTCGGTAACGGCATTATCTGCACAGTAGGTTTTTTCAGAACCAATCAGATAGTCTTTCATATACATATAATTGACTGTCTGCTTGGTAGCATAGGGAGCTACGGAGGATTTGATACCGCCTGCCTGTTTTACGGCATCAGCCAGATTGAAGGACGCCATAGAACCGCCGTCGGGGATCATGAAAATGATGTTCTTAATCTGAGGAGTCGCTGCTGACACAGTGGTTGCGGTAATGGCAAAAGATGTCATTAGCATCATGAGCGTCAACAAGAGTGCTAAGAGTTTCTTGATTCTCATAAAGTCTTCTCCTTTTGATAAATTTTAATTTATTTCACTACAATTTTATCACATTCAAACAAAGCTGTCAATAGAAAATGGTAATTTTTTCGGGTTTTTTTTACAAAAATGTTACAGAATCATGATTAGTCGCAATCATGATCGATACCCTCATAAAAATATCCCACCCTATCATCATAAGGTGGGTTATCAATTCATTATTCCGTTTTCATAGATTCCAATTGTGCTATAATCTTTTCCAGAATCAAAACAAGTTCACGGGATTTGCGCAAGGTAATGGTGCGAATGGAGAAATAGGGTTTCACCCCTGCACCAAACAGCGCCTTTCCTTTATACTCGCTGCCTAAATTGAGAACTGCGGAAATCAGTTCCTGCGAAATTGCTTTCATACGGAAGGTAACCGTTCCCGAATGTTCAGAAACATCATAAATTCCCAATCGTTCACACATGGCACGAAGATAGGCCACTTCGATTAAGTTCATGGTCTCTTGGGGGATGTCGGAGAATCGGTCGGTCAATTCGTCAACCATATCCTCCACGTCTTCACGGGTTTTCACCAAAGAAATCTTTTTATAGATTTCAAGCTTGCTTGCGTGGTCAGAAATATAGGAATCGTCAATAAATGCCGATACTTTTAAATCCACCTGACAAGTGACTTCTTCCTGCACAGTTTCCCCTTTTTGCTCACGAACTGCCTCATCCAGCAGTTTTAAATACATATCGTATCCAACAGCATCCATATGTCCGTGTTGCTCCGCACCTAAAATATTGCCTGCACCACGGATTTCCAAATCACGAAGTGCAATTTTAAAGCCCGAACCGAACTCGGTAAATTCCTTGATGGCTTTTAAGCGTTTTTCCGAAACCTCGGTGATGGATTTATCACGTTTATAGGTAAGATAACAGTATGCCAGACGATTGGAACGCCCTACTCTGCCTCGTAACTGATACAGCTGAGCCAATCCCAAATGGTCTGCGTTTTCAATAATCATGGTATTGACATTCGGCAAATCCAAGCCCGTTTCAATAATGGTGGTGCAAACCAAAATATCTATTTCGCCCAACGACATCCGATAAAAAATTTCTTCCATTTTCTCACGGCTTAATTTTCCGTGAGCCACCTCGATAACGGCATCAGGGAAACGTTCTCTCAGTTTTGCCGCTACGTTGTGAATGGTTTCCACACGGTTATATAAATAAAATACCTGACCGTTACGATGGAGTTCCTTCTCAATCGCCTCGTGGATAATGGCATCGTGGTACTCCAGCACAAAGGTGCGAACAGGATGACGATCACAAGGGGGTTCTTTTAAGGTGGAAACGTCACGGATGCCCACCATCGCCATATTAAGCGTTCTGGGAATGGGGGTGGCAGAGAGTGTTAAAATATCCACTCCGTTTTTCATTTCCTTGATTTTTTCTTTATGTGCAACGCCGAACCGCTGTTCTTCGTCCACAATGAGAAGCCCCAAATCTTTAAACTGCACATCGTTGGAAAGTAATCTGTGTGTGCCGATAGCAATATCGCACATTCCGCTTTTTAATTCTTTAATCACACCGTCAATCTGCTTCTTGGTGCGGAATCTTGACAGCAACCCAACCTTAACGGGAAAATCTTTCATACGATTCACAAAAGTATTATAATGCTGTTGTGCCAACACGGTGGTAGGTGCCAGATATGCCACCTGCTTTCCGTCACATACGGCTTTAAAAGCAGCACGGAGCGCCACCTCTGTTTTGCCGTACCCCACGTCACCGCATAAAAGACGGTCCATAGGACGGTGGCTTTCCATATCTTTTTTCACATCATAGATAGATGTGAGCTGATCATCGGTTTCTTCATAAGGAAAGGTGCGTTCAAACTGAATCTGCATATCTGAATCTTCCGAAAATGCAAAGCCCTCAGCGGTTTCTCGTTTCTGATATAAATCCATCAGTTTTAACGCCAGATCCTGACAGCTTTTCTTGACACGTTGCTTTACCTTGTCAAAGTCGGTACCGCCCAGTTTATTCAAGCGAACCCCTTTGGAATCATTCCCCACATATTTATAAAGAGTGTTCAACTGATTGACAGGGATATACAGATAATCACTGCCGTGATAACGGATTTTGATAAAATCCTTCCCCTCACCCTCTACGGTCAGACGGGTAATCCCAAGATACTCCCCAATCCCGTGAACGGGATGCACCACAAAATCCCCCACCGTCAAATCGGAAAAATTGGTGATGGCATTTTCATTTTTCACCGCTTTATGGGGACGCTTTTTGCGGTCTGCGGTGTAAATATCCGAAAAGTAAACAAATTTTAGTTCAGGATAAGAAAATCCTTCCGTAAAACCGGGTACGGGTAAAATCTGCACTTCCCCCGGCACAAAGGTATAACTGTCGGTGACGGGAGCATTCAACTCATAATTGGATAAGGTGTAAGACAGTTTTTCTGCTTTGGAACGGGTTTTCCCGGGAATCAAAACAGAATAACCTTCGTCTAAATATTCTTTTAGTTCCTCCACAAAAATCCCGATACTTCCGCTGGCGGATAGCACGGATTTTGCAGGCAGATTGATTTCTTTTGCCGGTTTTTTTCCACCATAGTTATTTTTAATAAAAGCAAAATGGCAAACACTGTGGGTATAAAAGGTTTCCATCTGCTTGGCGGGATCCTGGAAAAATTTCAGATTCGCTTTGTGAATCAACCCTTTTTCACATAATTCCAACAGATATTCATAATGCTCCCGATAAAGTGCCTCGTGGGCTTCATAGATACCGTTGGGGTCATCTAAGAGAAACATAAAATCATCATCGGTATAAGAAAAAAGCGGTGCCAGAAAATCTTTCAAAAACGGAAAATAACGGTCATAAGATTGCAGTTTTCCTTCATTTTGGAGTCGCTCAATATCACGGGATAAAATATCAAACAGTTCCCCTTCGGCGTGTTTTTGTTCCTTCTTTAAAACTTCTGCCAAATCTTTGGGATTGGGCACCAAAAAATCGTCGGCAGAAGTGATGGTTGCTTCCTTAATCACTTCATAAGACAGACGGGTGATGGGGTCAAAGGTACGAATGGAATCCACCTCATCCCCAAAAAATTCAATACGATAAGGAATGCTTTCGGTATAGGGAAACACATCCACAATCCCACCGCGAACAGAGTATTGTCCGTGGTTTTCCACAATGTCTACCCGTTCATAAGAGGATAATTTTGCAATCAGTTTTTTTTGCTCGTATTCGTCGCCGATTTTTAAGGTGACATTGGAATCGGTTAACAGTTCTTGTTTCACCACCGGCACAAATGCCGCTCCGGGCATGACAATATATAACCCCATTTCTTTTCGGGAAATGGCATTTAAAAATTCCAACCGTTCTTTTTTGTCGGCGGTGTCTTTGGCATCCAATTCGTAGTAACAGAATTCATAATCGGGCAGAAAATACACAGGAATTTCGTAAAACTCTGCAAAGCTCTTTAATTTTTCTGCTTCTTTTCTGTTTTTGACCATCAAAAATGCCGGACGTTTTTCCGAACGTATCAAAGCGGTAATGATATGCGCTTTGGCACCGTCGGTCAGTCCGGTCACAGAGGTGATATTCGGTTGTTTTGCCAGGATGGCTTCTTTTAATTCCAAAAACGGCTGATAGCCGTCTAGGAGAGGAAAAAAGCCTGCAGTTTTGTTCATATTACTTCGTTCCTTCGCCGATTCCCTTCTTGTTATAAAGGTTCATCGCTTTTTGGGTATCGCCTTTTAACATATAGCTGATGGCTTCCACCGCATCCTCCACAGATGCGGAAAAACCGTTCATTTCCTCTTTGGAGAATTTTCCAAGCACATGATCCGCAAGGTCTCTTTCCCCATTGGAACCAACACCCAGTCGGATTCTGGGAAAATTATCTTTGCCCAAAAGATAAATGATGCTCTTCATCCCATTATGACCGCCTGCAGATCCTTTTTCACGGATTCTTAAGGAGCCGATGGGCAAAGAAATATCGTCATACACCACAATGATATCCGAAACATCAACTTTATAAAACCCTGCCGCCTGAACAACCGCTTCCCCGCTTAAGTTCATAAAGGTGGTAGGCTTTAATAAAATCACCTTTTCTCCGCCAATGTTCCCTTCTCCCACAAGAGATTTAAACTTAATTTTATTCACCTTAATATTATTTTTTGCCGCTAAATAATCCAAACATAAAAAGCCTGCATTGTGGCGGGTAAATTCATATTGTTTGCCGGGATTCCCCAGCCCTACTATCATATGCATATTATCTTCTCCGTATGTTTTTCTGAAAATTCAATTATTTTTTTATTATAATATAAAAACAGGAAAAAGTCAACTTTTTCCTGTTTTTTCAATCTCTTTATGATATTGTTAGGCGCACTATCTCATAAAGAAAAATTTAGAATTTCGATGTTGCAATGCTTCTCTGTGTCTGAATAATGTTAACGACTTGAGCCTCAACCCCGTTTGCCTGCACAACATAGGCCCCACCATTAAAATAAATCTTAACTGTTTTTCCCTGTATTTCTATATTTTGTATGTCTGCGTAACTGAGATGAAATTGAGCTCCATTATTGTTCGACCAAAAACTTTCAGGAATAGCTTGTCCTGTTATAAATCCCTCATACAAATCGATGTAGGATCGCTTCATTGATTGCGAATTTGAAAGTGGAATTACAAACAGGATCAGAAATCCCCAGTACACCAATGATTGCTGTGAAAATTGCATTGCTACCATTAACATGCCAAAAAAACATACTATTATCATAATAATAACATTACCGCCGGAATAGCATCCTTTTGTACTAAATAACAATTTACCTGTTCCACTATCCATATTTAATTTCCTCCAAATCTCATATAAAGATTTATTCTGATATTAGTCCATTTTTTTAAACCTCATATCATCCAAATACAAATCTCCATCTTTAAAGCTGTATTCGTATTCCATCTTGCCATAAGCTCCGTAAATCGTTATAGTTTTGTCAGTAGCTTCGTATTTATCAATTTCATAATAACCGTCGTTCCCATTGTTACGAGTCATACTGCTCCCTTTATAAACATCTCCAACTTTTTCAAAATCATATAAGATATTCATTGTGCCAGAAGAATTACCGGTTACCCAAGTACCGATAAAATCCTCTTCATATTTCTTTTTATTTAACGAACAAGAAACGATGGTTAACATCATACATACGAGTACCATAACAGCTAATATTTTTTTCATGTTTTTCACCTCCTTTCCATAAAAAAAAGTGCGCCCCATAAGAGACGCACAAAAAGTGAATCTCTCATTGTTGTCACACAATTCCATTACCCTTAAGGTATACAGAAAAAAGAGAAACACCTTTTAACAAGTATAGTTTCCCTAAGGGTAATAAAATATGAAATTGTGTGACACAAATATTTTATCATTTTTGTCGAATTTTGTCAATAGAAGAAAAATGGATTTCTGCTTGTACCGTCTTACTCGCCCCCACCGAACGGCAAATGTAAAAATAATCCGCTGTTATTTTCGCAATTGCACAAAGTTTCAGAAAGACGGCTGTTTGGGATTGCGAAAATACATAGCGGTGGTTTCTTTTTGATTCGTTTTTCTTTGCCACCAAAGAAAAACGAATGTAAACTTCACAGAGAATTCATTGACAAATGGTAGTAATAATAGTATAATAAAAGGTAGAATTTACGGTTTATCCCCCCGAAAATATGAACCCCTCGCAGAGAGAAGGAGCAATTATGATTAAAAAACTGTTAGGATGTGTGAGAGAATATAAAAAGCCATCCATTTTGGCACCTGTATTTGTCACATTGGAAGTACTTTTAGAAGTACTGATTCCCTTTTTAATGGCAAAACTGGTGGATTTGGGTATTAACGGAAATAATGGACAAGGTGATTTTCGCTACATTGTGATTGTGGGAATCATCCTGATTGTGCTGTGCGCTCTGTCTCTTTGGACAGGAGTGCTGGCAGGAAAACATGCCGCCACCGCTTCCGCAGGCTTTGCTAAAAATTTACGAAAAGATATGTTTCATAATGTGCAGAATTTTTCGTTCTCCAATATTGATAAATTCTCCACTTCCGGGATTGTGACCCGCTTAACCACCGACGTTACCCATCTGCAAAACGCTTACCAGATGATTATCCGAATTGCAGTGCGTGCTCCCATGATGCTGATTTTTTCGCTTGTGATGGCATTCACCGTAAAGGCAGACCTTGCCATGATTTTCTTAGCGGCAGTGCCCGTGTTGGGAATCGGTCTTTATCTCATTATGACTCACGCACATCCCACATTCAAGCGTGTGTTTAAAACCTACGATAAATTAAATAACGTGGTACAGGAAAACTTACGAGGTGTCCGCGTGGTAAAGGCTTATGTCCGTGAACAACACGAAGAAGAAAAATTCAACGATGTTTCCTCTTCCATTCATGCAGACTTCTTGCGTGCAGAACGGCTCCTTGCCTGGAACGCTCCCTTAATGCAATTTTGCATGTATGGCTGTATGCTCTTTATTTCCTGGGTTGGTGCCAACCTGATTGTGGCAAATTCCATGACCACCGGGGAACTGATGAGTGTGATGACTTATGTGATGCAGATCTTAGGTAGCTTAATGATGGTATCCATGATTTTTGTCATGATTACCATTTCCCGCACAGCAGCAGAGAGAACCACTGAAATCTTAAATGAAACTGCAGATATCACCAATCCCGAAAAGCCCGTTATGGAAGTTACAAACGGCGAAATTGTTTTTAAAAACGTGAACTTCAGCTATGCAGGTGATTGCAATAAGCTGTGTCTTTCTGATGTAGATTTAACAATTCAATCCGGGGAAACAATTGGTATTTTAGGCGGAACAGGTAGTGCCAAAACCACATTGGTGCAGTTAGTCCCCCGTTTGTATGATGTAACATCAGGGGAACTTCTGGTAGGTGGCATCAACGTAAAAGACTATGATTTAGATACCTTACGTAACGAAGTGGCTATGGTTCTTCAAAAAAATGTGTTGTTCTCAGGCACCATTAAAGAAAATTTGCGTTGGGGTAACGAAAATGCCACCGATGATGAAATGATTCACGCTTGCCAACTTGCTCAGGCAGACAGCTTCATCCGAGAATTCCCTGACGGTTACGACACATTCATCGAACAGGGTGGCGCCAATGTGTCAGGCGGACAAAAACAGCGTTTATGTATTGCAAGAGCGCTCTTAAAGAAACCGAAAATCCTGATTTTGGATGACTCCACCAGCGCCGTGGATACCCACACTGATGCTTTGATCAGAAAAGCATTTTCGGAAGAGATTCCCGATACTACTAAAATTATCATTGCACAGCGCGTTTCCTCCATTATGGAAGCAGATAAAATCATCGTGATGGATGACGGAAAAATTGCAGGAATCGGTACCCACGAAGAACTTTTAGCCTCCAACGAAATTTACCGTGATGTGTACGAATCCCAAACGAAAGGAGGACTTTCTGATGGCACAAAATAACCAAAACAACCAAATTAACCAAAATAAAGTACCTCCTAAGTTTGACCCGGCTCGCTTTGCTCCCCAGAAAAAACCTGACAAAAAGACCATCAAGCGATTATTGGGATACATTTTTAAAGACTACAAATTTTCCTTCTTTTTGGTGGTCATTTTAATTATTTTAAGCACAGTTGCCAGTGTATCTAGCGCCATGTTTTTGGGGATTTTAATTGATGATTATATCACTCCCCTAACCAAAATGGAAAATCCTGTTTTTACAGGACTCATCCAAGCCATCGGCGTGATGATTGTGATTTACGGCGTGGGAATTATCTCCACCTTACTGTTTAACCGTATTATGGCAAAAATTGCGCAGGGAGTACTTCGGGATATCCGAAACGATATGTTCTCCCATATGCAGAAGCTTCCCATCAAATATTTTGATACCCACGCCCACGGGGACGTGATGAGTCACTACACCAACGATACCGATACCTTAAGACAGATGATTTCTCAGAGTTTACCACAGATGTTTTCCTCTTTGGTAACTATTGTTTCGGTGTTATGTGCCATGATTGCCACCAATCTGTATCTCACCATTTTCACCTTACTGTTTGTGGGTGCCATTTTAAAGGTAACAGGCGCGGTTGCAAAAAACAGCGGTAAATTCTTTGGGAAACAGCAACAAGCGCTTGGTAGCGTGAACGGGTTCGTGGAAGAAATGATTCACGGGCAGAAAGTTATCAAAGTGTTCTGCCACGAAGACGAAACCAAAGAAGAATTTGACAAAAGAAACGAAGAACTTTGCGAAAATGCCACTAACGCCAACAAGTTTGCCAATGTGCTGGGCCCCATCAACAATAACTTAGGCCATCTGCAATATGCTTTACTTGCCATCTTAGGCGGCGGTATGGCAATTATGGGATTTGGCGGTTTAACCTTGGGAAACATTGCCACCTTCCTGCAGCTTTCCAAAAGCTTCAATATGCCCATCTCTCAGATTTCTCAGCAAATTAATATGGTGGTAATGGCATTGGCTGGTGCCAAACGTATTTTTGAACTGCTGGATGAGAAGCCCGAGGAAGACAACGGCTATGTTACGTTAGTTCATGCGAAATACGAAAACGGCGTATTAATCGAATCTGAAAAGCGCACCGGTTTATGGGCATGGAAACATCCTCATTCCGACGGCACCCTCACTTACACTGAATTAAAAGGGGAAGTGGTGTTTGACGATGTGGATTTCGGTTACACCGAAGAAAAAATCGTGTTGCACAACGTGTCTCTCTATGCCAACCCGGGCGAAAAAATTGCATTTGTGGGTGCAACTGGTGCAGGAAAAACCACCATTACCAACTTAATCAACCGTTTTTACGATTTAGCAGACGGAAAAGTCCGTTACGACGGCATCAACATCAACAAAATCAAAAAAAGCGACCTACGTCGTTCTTTAGGAATGGTGCTACAGGATACCAATCTGTTCACCGGCACCGTGAAAGAAAACATCCGCTACGGAAAGCCCGATGCCACTGACGAAGAAATCATTGCAGCAGCAAAACTGGCAAATGCACACGGATTTATTTCCCGCCTGCCGCAAGGTTACGACACCCCCTTAACCAACAACGGTGAAAGTTTATCTCAGGGACAACGTCAGTTAATTGCCATTGCCAGAGCTGCCGTGGTAGACCCACCGGTTATGATTTTAGATGAAGCAACCTCTTCCATTGATACCCGTACCGAATCCATTGTGCAAAAAGGGATGGACAGCTTAATGCACGGCAGAACCGTGTTTGTCATTGCCCACCGTCTTTCCACCATTCAGAATTCCGATGTGATTATGGTGCTAGATCACGGCAGAATCATTGAACGGGGTAGCCACGAAAAACTATTGGAAGAAAAAGGAAAATACTATCAGCTCTACACCGGCTCGGTAGAATTGGATTAAGGAACAAAGAAATGGAAAATGAATTGCAAAAATATTTTTTAGGGCAGGATTCCTCCCTGTCTTTGGAACAATTAGACGCATTCTTTCAAAATACAAAAAAATTCTCGGATATGCTGATGATGTATCAGTGCGCTATCCGAGAAATCCGCACCAAATTTGAAATTTTAAACGATGACCTTTCCTATCGTAATAACCGAAATCCCATCGAAATGATCAAATCCAGGGTAAAAAAGCCTCAAAGTATTTTAGAAAAATTGCAACGGAAAAATTTGGAATTATCCGTTTCCTCCGTGATGGAGAACTTAAACGATGTGGCAGGGGTTCGGGTCATCTGCTCCTTTGTGGACGATATTTATAAGGTGGCAGAAATGTTTACCCGTCAGGACGACGTTACCGTGTTGGAAGTGAAGGACTACATCAAAAATCCAAAACCAAACGGCTACCGCAGTTATCACATGATTGTGGAAATCCCCGTCTTTTTTGCAGACAGAAAGCAACCTGTAAAGGTGGAAGTGCAATTCCGGACCATTGCCATGGACTTCTGGGCAAGTCTGGAACACGGCATGAAATATAAAAAGGATATGCCCGATGCGGAAGAACTGATTGCAGAACTGAAGGATTGTGCAGACGTGATTGCCAAAACAGATCTGCGGATGCAGGATATCAACCAACGCCTGCAGGCTCTCTCCCACCCCGAAGAATAAAACGAAAGAAGCAAAAAAGCGATTGTATCAATGATACAATCGCTTTTTTATTGCCATGATTATTTGGTAATTAAATCTTCGGGGCGCTTGTTGGTTCTGCCAAAGTGATACAAAATTGCATCCACACTTCGTTTGGAAGTCAAGCCGTCACCGTAGGGATTGACGGCGTGCGCCATCTTGTTGTATTCTTCGGTATCTGTTAACAAGGTTTTTCCCATGGAATAAATATCTTCTTCGTGGATTCCCGCAATTTTTACGGTTCCTGCCGCCACCGCTTCGGGACGTTCGGTTTCATTACGAAGTACCAATACGGGTTTTCCGAGGGACGGTGCTTCTTCCTGCAAGCCACCGGAGTCGGTCATAATCATATAGGAACGATCCATTAAGTTATGCAGTTCACAAACATCCACAGGGTCAATCAGATGCACATTATCCAAATCACCAAGCACCGAGAATGCAACTTCTCTTACTGCAGGATTTAAGTGAACAGGATATACTACCTGCACCTCGTCTTTAAATTCTTCCGCCAACCGCTTGATAGCACGGCAGATATTCTGCAGAGG
>JAFYVF010000041.1 GCA_017549265.1 Clostridia bacterium | reverse complement strand
CCTTTCACCAGGGTAAAGGGGAAATTCATGTAGATGAGTGCTGTCCATAAATCCGTCACATTCGGATTGATTGCCTGATACATTTTCACAATGGCATCCATGGGCATCAGTTTGGCATAGACAGGATATACCACAAAATAGTTGGTAAAAATTCCAATCACTGCCATTGCCAAAGTTCCTGCCAAAGAACCTATCAACGCACCGGAAAGGGTTCGTTTTTTCTGGTAAATCAACCCTGCTGTGCCACTAAAAACTGCACCCAGAAGAAAATTGGAAAATTCGCCTACACCACCTGTGGTGGTAAAAAAAGCATTGATAATATTCTTCACAAGACACACCAGCACCCCGTACCATGGACCAAAGGCAAACGAGGCAAGCAACGCCGGAAGTTCGGAAAAATCCATTTTAATAAAACCCGGCATAAATGAGGGGAGCGGGAAGCTGAACAGCATCAATACAGTTGCAACGGCAGCAAGCATAGCCGTTACGGTGAGTTTTCTTGTTTTCATAGTAAAAGTTTCCTTTCTTTCATCCTGACTATAACGGTCGGTATCGGAGTTTCACCGATTCAGCCTTTTCTTTTTTGAAAAGGCACGTGGACTTTACCACCGGTCGGGAATTTCACCCTGCCCTGAAAGTATATTTATATTTTTTTTACAATAGTTTATTGTTCGGAATCATTCTGTTTCAGCTCAATTTGCTGACTAATCAGAACAAATTCGCAATCAACATCGGAATGAATATTCACAGCGTATGTCTCTGAGGATGTTTCACTTCCCTGAATCGTTCCATACACTTTTTTAATTTTATGGATATCTTCCGGATGCACTGCAATGGTAACCATGGGATGACTCAGCGTATAATTTTCTGCAATTTCGGGAGAAAGATTTTGCATTTCAAGCGGTACAGAAATTTTTCTTAAAACCGGTACCTGCACATGGAAGCGGTTATCCTGAATGGAGATGGAGTCATTTTCAACAATTAAGTTTTCGGAGTCTACGGGGATTGCCTCATACCAACCGTCTATATTGGAATCGGAGGTAACATTTTCCAGATTCAAAACAACTGCTACTTTGTTTACAGAATTTGCTAATGAGGAGGGTAAACGCACCTTTGCTTTACTGGGAGAAATTGTCACGTGGTCAATATCCAAATAGTAGATATCGTTTCTTTTGTCCAGCAAAACGGTGGAAGTTTTTTCCACAATGGTTGTATCATCAATGGTTACGGGAATCACATATTTATCTTGATTGATAATGGTGATATGCTGGTCGTCGGAGTGTGCTTTCACCGCAACTTCATGGGTGCCGGTAGTGTTGAAGTTTGAAATGTCTGCCGTTACGGAAACGGATGATTCGGTGACCGCATTAACATAGGAGGGATCGGTAGAAATGTACACTTTGACAATCCAATCCTCAGGACGGTCTATCATTTCCAGACCCATATTGTTGAGTGCTGCTTCTCCGTTGAACTTAACAGGAATTTCCAATACTTTATAGCTGATTTCCGGATTTTCCGATAACTGAACAAAGGCCCATAACAAAACAGCAAGGATTACGGAAAAGATTTTCATGGCAGTGTTCTGCTTGAGAATTTCCTTGAATTTATTCATATGGACCTCCTTTTCTAAATATCAATTCGTTTCGTTTTTTTTGATTATTTTGATTTTTTTGATTATCTTTTTTAGATTATTGGGTTTCTGGTCATTTTCTTTCATCAGTAACTTGGATAATGCTTCGGATAACACAGCAGCGGTGATATTTCTGGTCAGTCCGCCGTTACACGCCAAGGAAATCTTTCCGGTTTCCTCCGAAACTATGACGGAGATACAGTCACTGCTTTCGGTCATGCCCAAACCGGCACGATGACGAGTTCCCAATTCGGAATCCAAACTGTCATTCTGAGAAAGGGGTAACACACAGGAAGCTGCCTTTACCTTCCCGTCTCCAATGATTACCGCTCCGTCGTGCAACGGCGCTTTGGGATAGAAAATATTATTTAAAAGCTCCGTAGAAACATCTGCATTCAAGGGGATTCCCGTGTCAAGAATATCTCCGATTTTGGTGCTTCGTTCAATGACTATCAATGCGCCGATTTTCTTTTCTGCCAAAGCTTTTGCAGAGCTTGTGACAGCATCGATTATTTTTTGGGTGGGACTTTGGTCGTCGCCCCCTTCGAAGCTAAAGAAGGAACCGCCTCGTTTCCCCATTCTTGCCAACGCACCCCGGATTTCCGGCTGGAACAAGACAACCACCGCCATAAGACCGGCTTGCATCGTGCTTTTTAAAATGAAATTGAAAGTGTACAGTTTGAAAATTCTCGATAATTGTACGAAAATCATCAGAAATACAATTCCTTTTAAAACTTGCACAGCTCTGGTATCTTTAAAGAACTTCGCAACCAGGTAAATAATGTAAGCTACAATAGCAACGTCTAAAACATCCGTCCAGCTAATGGTGGATAGAATATCAACACCTGATGCTAATGCCATGTCAAGTGGCATACCTGTTCACCTCCAAACCGGTAATTTTATATAAAGTTATACATTCTCTCGTTTATTATACTATGTTTATTCATAAATGTCACTATTTTTTTTTTTACAATTTTGTTACAATTCTTCCGGGTATTTTTTCACGTGCTGTGGTAATACTATTTTTGAATGAAAAATGACGGGAGAACAAAACGGTGCCAAAAATTAAAATTGAGGGGAAATATCCTCTTTGCGGTGCAATTAAAATCAATGGTTCCAAAAATGCAGCGCTGCCGATTTTAGCAGCTACTTTATTATCTGATGAGGTGTGTCATATTGATAACGTGCCGCCAATTACCGATATTTTCAATATGCAAAATCTCCTTTTGGAGACGGGCAAACACAGCGATTTTCAAAAAGAAACATTTTTGACGGAGGCATCGGGAGAACTTTCGCCTTTTGCTTCTTATCAGTTTACCAATCGGCTGCGTGCCTCTTTTTTAGTGGCAGGTCCCCTACTTGCCAAGACAGGATTTGCACGGGTGAGTTATCCCGGCGGATGTCCCATCGGTGCCAGACCGGTGGACCTCCATTTAAAAGGATTTGAAAAACTTGGCGCTTGTATTCATACGGAAAACGGATATATTTCTCTGAAAGCGGAAAAACTGCGAGGAAACAAGATTTATCTGGATTTTCCCAGCGTGGGGGCTACTGAAAATCTGATGATGGCAGCGACTCTTGCCAAAGGGACTACGGTGATTGAAAATGCTGCCGCAGAACCTGAAATCACTGACCTTGCCAATTTTTTAAACAACATGGGAGCCAACGTGGACGGGGCAGGGAGCGATACGGTTACCATTCGTGGCGTGGAAAAACTGTCCGGTTGTTCTTATTCGGTGATTCCTGACCGTATTGAGGCAGGCACTTATTTGATTGCGGCGGCAGCAACCGGTGGCAAAGTGACGGTAACCAATGTGATACCTGAGCATTTGAATCCTGTGATTGCCAAGCTTCGGGAAACCAATGTTCACGTTACGGTGAAAGGTTCTTCTGTGACGGTAGAAGGAAAATCTTCTTATAAGGCAATTGACATTAAAACCATGCCACATCCGGGATTTCCAACCGATTTACAAGCTCAGTTCTGCGCATATCTTTCCGGTGCGAAAGGAACCTCTGTGATTACCGAAACCATTTTTGAAAACCGTTTTATGCATATCGGAGAATTAAAACGGTTGGGAGCAAAAATTGTTACAGAGGGTCGCACCGCCGTGATAGAAGGACCTTCTAAATTAAATGGGGCACAAGTGATTGCCGGAGATTTGCGAGGTTCTGCCGCATTGGTGATTGCCGGGATGATGGCTGAAGGAACCACTGTGTTGGAAGATGGGGGTCATTTGTTTCGAGGTTATCATCGGATGGTTGAGAATTTGCAGGAATTGGGTGCTCATATTGAGTTATTGGAGCAATAAAAAAGGGCTGCATTCGTTGCAGTCCTTTTTTATTATATCTTGTGTGGATTACACATTTTCTTTTAAGTAGTTTACCACATCGGACACGGTGCTGATTTTTTCTGCTGCATCATCGGGAATGTCGATACCGAATTCATCGGAAAATGCCATTACCAATTCCACCACATCCAAAGAGTCGGCACCTAAGTCATCTACTAAGGTAGCTTCGGGAGTTACCTTATCTTCATCAATGCCCAACTGTTCTACGATAATGTCTTTCACCTTATCGAACATGTTGTGTTTCATCCTCCTTTGTCATATATATATTTTTATCTACAAAAATTAAGAAAGGTGTTTGCGGATTTTTTCGCACACATCTTTTTCCGCCAATGTGGCTGCAAACAAAATTGCATTTTTATACGCCACACGGTCAGAATTGCCGTGTGCCTTTACCACAGGAGCGTTTAAGCCCAACAGGGGCGCTCCGCCAACCTCTTTGGCATCCATCATCTTTTTCACACGGGTAAGACCTGGTTTTAAGATGGCAGCAGCCAGCTTGGTGGAGAAACTTTTATAAAAAACATCTTTTAAGAAGTAAAACAATGTTTGTGCAGTGCCTTCCAGGGTTTTTAAGGTGATATTCCCTGTCCAACCGTCACTCACCAATACTTCAGCATCTCCGTTTAAAACATCGCGGGCTTCAATGTTACCCACAAAACGGATATTTGGTTCTTTTTGTAACAAGTGATAAGCTTCCACCACGGTAGAAGTGCCTTTATGATGTTCCACACCGATATTGATGAGTCCTGCTTTGGGATTTTTGATGCCTAAAAGTTCTTTGGCATACACTGAACCCATCATAGCAAATTGGGGATAAAATTCAGGTTTGCATTCCGCATTGGCACCCACATCCACAATCACGGCTTTCCCTTTTTTGGTGGGAATAGTGGGGCAAAGTGCAGCCCGTTTGATACCGCGGATTCGCTTGATGATCAGGGTAGCACCGGTCAACACGGCACCGGTATTGCCTGCACTGACAAACGCATCGCCTTTTTTCTCACTGACTAATTGCAAACCTACCACCAGGGACGAATCTTTTTTTCGTTTGATTGCGGAAATGGGATCGTCCTCGTTTTGTACAATTTCGGTGGTGGCAACAAAACTCATGCGGTTGGGAACAGTTTTGCCGGCATCCTCTATGATTTTACGAAAAGCATCTTCATCGCCGGTTACAATCAGCTCTAAGTCTTGTTTTTCTTCCAAAGCGGTGAGGCACCCGAATAAAATTTCTTCCGGTGCAAAATCGCCGCCGAAACCGTCCACAACAATTCTCATAAGAGCCTCCTACTATGTATGAATCTTAGTAAATTCTATTTGTCTTGTCGGTAAAAATGCCAACGTTTTTACACAAACAAAGTGCTGACAGACAAATCTTCATAAATTCTGTCAATCGCTTCTGCAAACACATTTGCGGAAGAAAGCACGGTGATTTTATCCAGCATTTTTTCCGGGGGCAGGGGAATGGTGTCTAAAATAACCATTTCTTCAATGGGAGATTCTTTGATTCTCTCAATTGCCGGGCCGGAGAATACTGCGTGGGAACAACCCACGGTAATTTTCTTGGCGCCTCTTTCTTTTAATGCGTTTGCTGCATGTACGATAGTGCCGGCAGTATCAATCATATCGTCAATCATAATCACGTTTTTGTCTTTGATATCGCCGATAATGTTCATGACCTCAGACACGTTGGCTTTGGGACGGCGTTTATCGATAATTGCCATCGGAATATCCAAACGTTCTGCGTAGTATCTTGCACGGGTAACACTGCCCAGGTCGGGGGAAACCATTACAGTATCTTGTGTGTTGATATGTTCTGCAAAATAGGGGCATAGGATTGCGGAACCCAGCAAATGGTCCACAGGAATATTGAAGAAGCCCTGGATTTGTGCTGCGTGTAAATCCATGGTGAGCACTCTGTCTGCACCTGCAGCGGTGATTAAATCTGCAACCAGTTTAGCAGAAATCGGGTCTCTTGCTTTTGCTTTTCTATCCTGACGTGCATATCCGAAATAGGGAATTACTGCGGTAATTCTGCCTGCGGAAGCACGTTTGAAAGCATCAATCATAATCAGCAGTTCCATTAAATTATCGTTCACGGGATTGCAGGTAGACTGCACCACGAACACGTCGGAACCTCTGACGGTTTCAAAAATATTAACCGAGATTTCGCCGTCTGAAAAATGTTTTACAGACGATTGACCAACGGATAATCCTAAGTTGGAAGCAATATCTGTTGCTAACTTCGGATTGGAATTTGCTGAGAAAATTTTAATGTCTTTTCCGTGTGTAATCATTTGTCTAAATACCCCTTTCTTGTTACCCATCCCTGTTTGTTTTCTTGCTTTGCTCTGGCGATTGCCAAAGCACCATCCGGCACATTCTGGGTAATGGTGCTGCCGGCGGCTGTATATCCAAAGTCGCCCACGATGACGGGAGACACCAGGTTGGTGTTGCACCCGATGAATGCGTGGTCGCCTATTTGGGAACGGAATTTTTCTTTCCCGTTATAGTTTACTACAACGGTTCCGCAACCGAAGTTGCAGTTTTTTCCCACATCGGCATCTCCGATATAGGTTAGGTGAGAAGCTTTGGTGCCTTCTCCGATGACGGCATTTTTAATTTCACAAAAATTGCCGATTTTCGCATTGTTTTTAATGTGTGCATTTGGTCTTAAATAAGAAAACGGACCAATTTTTACGTTGTTTTCCACCATAGCTTTTGTGAGATGAGAAGATAAAATTTCGTTGTGATTTCCAATGGTGGAATCCTCGATGACGGTATTGGGACCGATGATGCAGTCTTTTCCGATAACGGTGTTTCCCAAAATCACGGTGTTAGGCAGAATTTTAGTTCCTGCACCCACGGTCACTTCCGGATCAATATAGCAGGTGGAAGGTGCATACAGGATGACTCCTGATTCTTCCAGACGACGATTTGTTTTTTCTTGATGTTTCAGACAGTTAAAATCCATAAAATCCTCCTTGCGAAACGTAGCGGTGTGGCTCTCGGCGCAGAGGAGTTTATTTTAGGAGAACGTTTTCTGTCTCGAAAACCTGAGAAATGTGCACACACATTATTAGTATACAACCTTTCTCGATAAAATTCAAGGGATTTTTTGAAGAAAAATGAAAAAAGTGGATAATTTTTTGATTATCCACTCTTTATCATACCTATTCTTCTATCTCCGTGGGCATTTCTGCCAATGCTTCTTCATATTTTGCCAGAATTAAGGTTTGCAATTCATCCCGCAGTTCAGTGTTAATCGGATGAGCGATGTCTTTGAATTCGCCTTCGGCGGTCTTTCTGGAGGGCATAGCGATGAACAGTCGTTCTTTCCCTTCAATCACTTTGATATCATGCACAACAAAGCAATTATCCAGGGTAACGGAAACCACTGCCTTCATCTTGCCGACAGAGCTGACCTTCCGAACTCTGACGTCAGTGATTTGCATAAATTTTCCCCTTCGGTACCAATGAGGGCAGAACATCGCAATTCTCCCCTTTGATACCCCTTTTCATTTTTATCACCGACATTATACAACACAAATTTTATTTTGTAAAGGTTTTTTTCAAAATTCGGCAAAATGCTCACATTCCTAATATGAAACTATTCTTATTGCACAAGAATTCAGTAATTTCAAATGTTTTTAAACTTTTTTTAACATCTGTCGAATATAAAAAAACACCAAAAAAGTTCATCGGAGTGGGACAAATGTTGCAATTTTGTTTACCCGTTACGGACGAATTCCGGGGTAGGCATTGAAAACACTCACTACTTTTTTCCATGCTGCTTTTTCTTCGTCTGTCCATTTTTCATCGGTGTTTCGATAATCACTTTTTCGTTTGATTTCCGAAAGATGATGATTTAAGATTTGATATTTTTCCATGGTTGCATCTACAATGCGGGAAACGGTTTTCTTATTGGCAAAACGGATTTTTTGAATCGCCACCAAGTGAGGCACGCAGAGTACGCTTTCTTCCTGTTCATAACGGGAGGCAAATTCATCATTTTTATAAAATTCCAAAAATGCTTTGGTGTAATCTTCTTCGTTGGATTTCTGAATATTGCAGAAGAAACATTCGTCGTGTGCACTGCGGTCAGTTTTGGATTTTTTGTCGGGAACATCTTTCATCACGTTGTTCATAAAATCGTGATACAAAATGGCGTGGGACAAAGGGTCTCCCAATTGTAAAAGGCGATGGGCGTGAAAATTACAAAAACCGTTGGTCCATTCAATTTTTGCTCGGGTATGAGGGGTGTTGATGCCTTCGTGTAAAAATCGCTCCAAGGCTTCTGCCAAGCGAAATTCCACAAAATCGCAAATGGGACAGACACCTTTTTTCATACGGTTCATTAACTCTTCGTAGATAATCTCTTTACTATCCAAAATCGGGCTTCCTTTCCTATTTTTTCAGTTCTAATGCACGGCGGGTACATTCTGCCATGGCATCATCAATCAATTTGTAAAAATCGTGTTCTTTTAAGTGGTTCACCGCTTCAATGGTGGTGCCGCCTTTGGAACATACTTTATCTACTAAAATATCAGCAGACTCCTCGGAAGAAAGTAACAGTTTTGCGGCACCAAGCACCGTTTTT
>JAFYVF010000040.1 GCA_017549265.1 Clostridia bacterium | reverse complement strand
GGTGATCCATCTTACGGTGTGATTGAAATCGAGGATGGTAATCTTCGCTATTGCAATATCTCGCTTCCCACTCCCTTTTAGCATAAAAAGGTTGTGACCATTGGTCACAACCTTTTTTATTCTTCTTTATGCTTGAATTTATAAACGATAAGAGCCCCTGTCATCATCACAAGTGCGATTCCAAAGGGAATCAAAAATCTCGGTGATAAGGGATCTTTTAGCGAATCCCCCATCAGTGTGAACGGAATCAAACCGGGCGCCATCGCCAATAAGGATAATCCCACAAAGCTCCAATAACGATAGCCGGAGCATCCGCAAACCAGCGAAATCAACTCCACGGGAAAAATATTGGATGCCCGCAGCATAAATAAAGTGGTATTACTCTTATCTCCGTCTGCCATAAATTTCTGTACTTTAGGGGATTTTTTTATGAGCTTTTTCACAAACTCCTTCCCTAATCGCTTCCCCAAAAAGAAGGAAAGTGACAAAGAAACAAATACACCTGCAATGTTGATAAAAATGCTGTAAAACGGGGGAAACAGATTCCCCGTCAAAATATATAAAAACACCACAGGAATAAAGAACAGCACTGATTTGGCAGCGTAAATTACCAAAACTATCATTGCTTCGATAACCGGATTGCCACCGGCAAAGGAGAAGATGTCATCCGGTGTTAATCCGGTGAACAGCTTTGTCATCGAATAAAACAGCACAATGACAACAGGAAGTCCGATTACGCCAAAAGCAACCAATCGAAATTTTTTTCTTTTTTTGCTCAAATAAAGCCTTCTTTCTTATGACTGTTTGCGAACCGGCTTTCTGATATTTAGCAAGCGAACTACCAACGGACTCAGTACAATATTAAAAGCCATTTCAAACAGAAAATTAACACCAATCAGCCCTACAAACATGTAGGTATAAACAGCATCACCGAAGCCAAGAGCCATCGCCCAACCTTTTAGCGTATCCATAAAGAATACCAAACAGCCTAACAGAAATACTCCGGTATTGACCAAAGGACATATGATTGCGGAAACAACCACCGCAAAATAGCGGTTATACTTTTCTAATTTTTGATAACAAACTGCGCAAATAAATCCGCACAAGGTTCCTTTTGCCAACACGGTCACAACAGTTCCGAAAGCATCCACCATTAAAAACGGATTAGCATCGCCACTGATTAATACAACCACCCCAAACACAAAACCGAGCCAGGTCGCAGTGGTAATCCCACAGGTAGCAGCACCAATTACAATGGGAATCAGCACAAAGGAAAAGGAAAACACGGAAGTTCTTAAAAAGATTGCAAGATATTGCAGAATAATTACTAATGCAGTTAAAATGGATGTTAAAACTAATTTTTTGGTATCATATTTTTTTTGTAAATTTGACATTGTTATTTTCTCCTTGATTATGCTTTCACATTCATCTGATATACAAGATTTAATCCTGTCATTAACAGATTTTCCTGGTAAATGATTTCTTTTTTACAGTACGGAATCACCGTTTTCGCGTGACCGCCGGTGGCAATCACAGTAACAGATGTTCCTAATTCTTCTGTCATACGTTCAATCATACCGTCAATCATAGAAGCCCAACCAAACACCATCCCCGCTTTCATAGAATCCACGGTATTGGTGCCGATTACTTTTTTGGGAGAATCCAGATTGATGCCTTGAAGCTGAGCCGTATTCTGAGATAACGCATTTAAAGAAATCCCCACTCCGGGCGCAATTGCTCCACCTCGGAGATTGCCCTTTTCGTCGGTAACGGAAATGGTGGTGGCAGTGCCCATATCAATCACAATCACAGCAGATTTACATAAATGCCGTGCCGCCACGTTATCCACCACAATGTCGGAACCTAACTGAGAAGGGTTGTCAATGAGAATGTTGAGACCCGTTTTAATACCGGGACCCACAATCAAGGGTTCTTTTCCAATCAGCTTGGAAACAGCTTTTGCTACCACATTGGTAACAGGAGGTACTACACTGGAAATAATGCCGCCTTCAAAGGAAACTCCTTCCATCTGATACAGCTTAAGAATTTCGCCAAAGTAGATTGCATACTGATCCTCGGTACGACACCCTTCGGTTGCCATCCTGGATACAAAGCGCACCTCGTTTTGGTGGATCGCTCCAATCACAATATTGGAGTTACCCACATCAATCGCTAAAATCATCGCTTTTGTTCCTTTCACTACTGCTCCGTTTACACGGATGCAATGTATATTATTTTATTTTTTATGTAAGATAACGAAAAAATGATTATAAATCTTTTTTGATTCGAAGCGTTCTTCTGAATTTTGCCTTGCGGCGCTGTTTTTTCTTGCGTTCTGCATCCACAATAAAGTACACGGCAACACATAAAATAAACACAATAAAGAGAATAATAATCCAGAAGATGGTTTTTAAAATGTTGTAAAAAGTAATTGTTTCTTTAGCTATTCCTGTCATCGGAATCCGAAACAGCTCCACACCGTTGTCGGAAACGGTCACACTGGCAACATACTCTGCCCCTCTTTTGTAGCTTGGTGCCACATCGTAGGAAAGTTCCAGTTCCTCCACCCCGACTCCGTTGGGAAGCATCACCGAAACATCTCCTTCCATCTGAAAGTCTACCTGCCCCACAGTACCAAAGGTACCCTTTAATTTGGCAACAGGGGGATTTAAAACAGCATCGTCAATTTTGGTTTTATAAAAGTTTTCGTAACAAAAATCCAAAAGTTGCATTGCGTCGGTATATTTCTGACCTTCTCCGGGACAATGCATTACCACACAAATCAGATTCATACTGCCACGCTGAACTTCCACAACCATGGTGTTCTGAGCAGGAGTGGTAAATCCGTTCTTACCGAATCTTGCATACTCATATTCGTAGGTTCCCGGCTGCAACATTTTATTCTGATTAGAGTGCATCCGTTCCTTGCTTTCGGGATGAAACTGAGAAGTGGTGTAAGTCTTTGCCCCTGCAATTTTCACAAAATCAGGATTTTTTGCAGCTTCCCTGGTAATCAACGCCATATCGTAAGCAGTAGTATAATGCTCTTCATCATGCAAACCGTGGGAATTGGTGAAGTGCGTATTTTTTGCGCCCAATGCCTGTGCCTTCTCATTCATCATCTGAACAAAAGCTTCCTCACTTCCTGCCACACTTTCTGCAATAGCAATGGAACAGTCATTGGCAGATGCAAGCATCATACCGTACAGCGCATCTTCCAAAGTCATCACTTCGCCGGGGGAAAGAGCGATATTACTGGTTCCCTGAACCTGATTCACCGCATTTTCACTCACGGTAATTACATCATCTAACTTCCCGTGTTCCAAAGCGACCATCGCTGTCATAATTTTGGTGATGCTGGCAGGATACATTTTCTCATTCATTCCCTGCTCAAAAAGCACTTGCCCTGTTTCTGACTCGATAACCACAGCCGTCTGAGAGGCAATCTCAAATTCCGGAACGGGCTTTTCCGCCCACACAACCGTGGACATTAATAAAACGCAAAGAATCAAACAAATTATCTTTTTCACAATCATTCTCCATCCGTTTATTTTTGCTTATAGTATCGTTATCATACAGTATATCACAATTCGCTTTCATTTGCAAGAAAATCGCCCAATTTTCTTGCAAGATTTTTCATGAAATACCGTTTTTTCGTAAAAAACAGACAAAAATAAAAAAAGTATGAAAAAAAGCTTTATTTTTTAGAAATGGTATGCTATAATAAAAAGGAATATACGCCCCCTTTTGCAATGGGGACTACGATAGATGAAAGGTGTGACAACTCCTTGGAAAAATATGTTATAAACGGCGGAAAACCTTTGACAGGTGAAGTGGTTATCAGTGGTGCAAAAAACGTTGCAGTTGCAATGATTCCTGCAGCACTGTTGTCTGATACCCCCTGTGTATTGGAGAATGTGCCCGATATTTCCGACGTGCGCATTATGATTCACATGTTAAAGAAGATGAACGTGGATGTTTACTACAAGGAACCCGGCGTTCTGTATATTGATTCCACCAAAATGAATACCACCAAAGTGCCCTACGAGCTGGCGACCAAAATGCGTGCCTCCTACTACTTTTTAGGTGCACTTTTGGGGAAATATAACGAAGCGGAAGTTGCACTGCCGGGAGGTTGCCACTTGGGAAACCGTCCCATTGACCAGCATTTAAAAGGTTTTGAAGCTTTAGGCGTGCAGACAGAGGTCAAAGCGGGTGCCATTGTGGCAAAATCCAATGCTTTAACCGGTGCGCCTGTATTCTTCGACCAGGTTTCCGTGGGTGCCACCATCAACGTGATGCTTTGTGCCTGCAAAGCAAAAGGAACCACCATCATTGAAAATGTGGCAAAAGAGCCCCATATTGTTGACGTTGCCAACTTTTTAAACTCCATGGGTGCCAAAATCAAAGGCGCAGGTACCGACACCATTAAAATCGTGGGTGTGAAGGAATTAAAAGGCTCCACTTACTCGATCATTCCCGACCAAATTGAAGCAGGTACATATATGATGATGGCAGCAGCCACCAAAGGGGATGTGGTGATTAAAAACGTGATTCCCCGTCATTTGGATTGTTTAACCGCAAAATTAAATGAAATGGGAATTGGCGTGGAAGAAGGAGACGACTTCATCCGTGTATTTTATAAAAAACGACCCAAAAAGACCATGGTAAAAACCCTGCCCTATCCGGGATTCCCCACGGATATGCAACCGTTAATTGCCACCCTATTATGTGTATCCGAAGGAACCAGCACGGTGACTGAAACCATCTGGGATTCCCGTTTCAAATATACCGAAGAATTAAAGAAAATGGGCGCAGACATTAAGGTCAGCGGCAACATGGCAATGATTACCGGGGTGGATGAATTATCTCCTGCCCCCTTAAAAGCCACCGACCTTCGCGCAGGAGCCGCTATGGTGATTGCAGGGCTGATGGCTCGCGGAACCACCGAAATATACGATATTTTTCACGTTGAACGTGGTTACGAAAATATCGTTCAAAAAATTAAAGGAATGGGCGGCAACATTGAAAAAATCGAGACTGAAGATTAACGTCCGCCAGCAAGAAATATGAATCAGCTAAAATTCTGTCCGTTATTTTCAGGTAGTAACGGGAATTCCATTTTCATATCCTATAAAGGCACCCGCATCCTGGTGGACTGCGGGTGCAGTTTTAAGCGCATCCGTGAATCCATGGAATCCATCCGAGAAGACATCACAAAGCTGGATGCCATTTTTTTGACCCACGCACATACCGACCACACCTCGGCACTCCCCATGATGATGAAGCATCTGGATGTGAAGGTGTGTGCAACAAAAGGTACTTTGATTGAACTATACCCCAAAATCTGTGATTATTCCGACCGTATTTTTCAGATTGACAGAAATCAAAGCGTGGGCGTTTTGGATTTACGGATAGAATCCTTTGCTGTTCCTCACGATGCTTGTCACACAGTTGGCTATAATCTGTTTGCCGATGAAAAATCCGTCAGCATCCTGACCGATGTTGGCTTTCTGGCAGACAATTTATATACCGACGTGAAAGGAAAAGAACTGGTCTTTTTAGAATCCAATCACGATTTAAACGCTTTGGAAAACTGCTCCTACCCTTTCCATTTAAAACAGAGAATCCGTGGAGACGGCGGACATTTATCCAACGAAAACGCAGGAAAATTTGCTACTCATTTAGTAAACGGCGGCACTAAAAAAATTATTCTGGGACATTTAAGCGGAGAAGCCAATACTTCGGAACTGGCTTTCCATACGGTTTCCGATGTATTAAAAGAATCCCAAATCAAGGCAAATAAAGATGTGGCACTCTCCGTTTCTCATCGTGGAATGTTAGGAGAGGTGGTGCTCTTATGATTAAAACCGTCATCATTACCGTGGGAAAAATCAAAGAGGAAGCAACCAAAAGTCTTATTTCAGAATATGAAAAGAGACTGAAAAAATATACCGATTTTACCCATATTGAGGTCCCTGACTTACCGTTAAGCGACCGCCCGAACGAAAAAGAAATCGAGGGCGTCTTAAAAAAAGAAGGGATGCAAATTCTAAAAAGCATCCCCAAAAATATGGTATCCGTTGCCATGGCAATCAACGGCAAACAGTATTCTTCGGAAGAATTTGCCGCTCTCATTGACCAGAAGGCTACCCAAGGCGGTATGTGCTTTATCATCGGCAGCTCACACGGATTACACCCTGACGTGTTAAACGCTTGCCAAATGAAGATTTCTATGTCTAAAATGACATTCCCTCATAATCTCGCCCGCCTGTTTTTAACCGAGCAGATTTATCGTGGCTTTAAAATTTTAAATAACGAAAGCTATCATAAGTAGGGCGTGACATAAGAACACCCAATGGGTACGGCACGCCGCAAAAAAGCATACAAAAAAGACCGTTATAACAACGGTCTTTTTTAATTTTATTCTGCGCTCAAAACGATTTCCGCATCACAAAGAGGCTTTAAGGTGTCAAGAGAATTCCAAGCCATTACCTTTACAGAATCAAAAGGAGAGGTAACTACATAATAAATAGTCTGATTTTGATTCTCTGCTACCTTAACTTCCGCAAGTCTATCTCCCTGATAACAAGCCAGAACCACATCACTGCCAATAGGTAAATTATTGGGAATCGTAATAAAAATTTGTTCTCCGTCGGATGCAGTTACACAGATAGTCTGTGTGCTTTTCGGGAACGGGTCTTCTATCACAAAAACATAGAGAGTCAGATTTTTGAAAATGGTATCTTCCAAATCATAGCTTTGTGTTTTCTCAATATCTTCAAACACAGTCATAATGTAATGTTTGGGAACCTCAATCATACTAAAGTCAACCTTGTCCCCCATTGTCTGCATCTTTTTGCTGATTTCCTCACCATTTTCATCTAAAAGCGTAATATAAGCAAAATAATGACGAGGCGCATTATTCAAGCTTTCATTATAATATTCAATATAGATATTATTCCATTCTTCTTCCGTTCCGTTGTAGTACACGGTCATATCATCGCAACCTGTGAAAGAGTGTGCACAAATTTTCTCAATAGAATTTGGAAGAATCACACTTTTCAAATCACAAGATTGAAAAGCACCACTATCTATCATGATTAAGCCATCCGGAAGAACAAGATTGTTTAGCTGGAAACAATTCCAAAAAGCACCATTTCCGATGCTTTTCACATTTTTTCCAAAGGTGACCTCCTTTAATGAGGTACAATGACTAAATACAGAATTTTCAATAGCCTCAATGCCATCCGGAATCACAATTCTGTCCAAATCAGTGCATCGGTTGAATGCACCGGCTTCAATTTTTGTGAGACTGTCCGGCAAGTTAATTGTGCCAAGATTATCACAGTAGAAAAATGCGTCTTTTCCAATTGTTTTCACCTTATCTCCAAGCACGACAGCCTCAAGATTGTTGCAACTGGAGAACGCCTGTTTCCCAATCGCAGTAACATGTTTTGGTAATGTAATTTCTTCTAAACTATCGCACTGACTAAAAGCAGACACTCCAATATTTGTCACCGTGTTCGGCAACACAATTGAGGTTAAACTTTCACAATTTGCAAATGCATAATCTCCTACCGTTAGAACAGTGTTTATAGGAAACTCTAACTGAATCAAACTTGAACAATCATTGAATGCACAATTTCCTACACTGACTACACTTTCGGGGATATTAATACTGGTTAAATTACTACAATAAGAAAATGCATATGCACCAATGCTAACAATTCCATCAGGCAGTTTCAGGTCCGTAATATTGGAACACCCCTGAAACCCACTCAGCTCAATCGATTTTAAATTCTGCGAAAGTTGAACCTTTTTCAAACCGCTGCAATTTTTAAATGCTGAACTCTTGATGGTGGAAATATTATCCGGTAATTTCAGTTCAGCTAAACTACTGCAATTTTCAAAAGCATTGCTTTGTATCGTTATCACGGAATCGGGAATTTCAATATTCTGTAAACTGATACAATTGTAAAACATACGACTCCCAATTTCAGTAAGAGTGTCCGGAAGAATTACGGAAGATAAATCAGAGCATCCCCTAAATACACCCAAACCGATAGTCGTAACTGAATTACCAATTTCAATTTCTTTTAACGACAAACAATTTGAAAATGCATAGTTCCCGATTTTTGTAACATTTTTACCAATTGTAACAGAGGATAATTCGGTGCAATATTCGAAAGCATTGTCTGCAATTTCACAAACAATATATCCGTCAATTGTTTCTGGGATAGTCACTTCCGTGGCAGAAACCGAGCAACCCGTGATAGTAATTTTGCCGCTTTTAAGCGTGTAAGTCAAATCGCCGTGCGTTTCCGCAGAAACACTTGAAATGCCCAAAAGCGCAAAACATATACAACAGAACAAAATTGATAATAACTCTTTTTTCATTTTTTCATTCCTCCTAAAATAAAAAATGCGCCTACCGAAGCAGACGCATCAAAAATGCAAACTCCGATAGTCGCGAAACCAATTAAAAAGGAACGGAGTACTAAAACCATGCCTGTTTTGAGGAATTTGCATTTTTTGCAAGATTCACAAAACAAACATAGCCAAAAAAGAGTATAAAAATACCCCTGTTCCCACTTATTTAATTGATTTCGCAATTCCATCTTATCACAGTTTGTCAAAAAATGCAAGACATTTTTCTGATTCTCTCAAGAATTCCCCACAAAAACAAACAATCTCCCGCAACATTCTGCACGGGAGATTGTTTCCTCAACAAGAAAGGAGCACTATTTTCGAATGGTTTCATAATATACGGTTTCAAACTCAGATTCGGTAAATCCTGCATATTGGAAAACCAATTCGGTTCCATCTTCTGTTACCATTACCATATCATTCTGAAAGCCATTATCGCTGATGAGAGTATAGGTGTCGGTAGATTCGGGATACACTTCCCCAAACAACTCGGTTTCGGGATAATAAATTTCCACTTCGAAGACATTTTCTTCAATTTGTGTCATCCCGGTAATCACACCATCGGGAAACTTTTCCCCGGGATACATTGTTTCCAATACATCTCTGCCGCTGAAATGGATGGCAAAGCAATCATTAGAATCCTCATACATCATATACCACCAGCCCTGGATTCTCGTGAGCATTTCATCCTCACTCAACACCACGGTTTCACCGGATTCTTCTACTTGTGACACTTCAGGTGCAGGTGCTTGGGTATTGTTGCAACCACATAAAGATAAAGCCATGGTTCCTGCAAGTAACATACTGATAAATTTTTTCATACGATTCACGTCTCCTTTTTGCTTGATAAATCACATCATAACTTATACCAATTTGACGAATCAGTTGACAATTTGTTCCAATATTCACCATAGATATTTTTGTTTTTTAAAAAACAAAAAAGCTGTGTATCATACACAGCTTTTTCTTTTGCATTGTTCCGTGACGCTATTAGATAGCTCTGATAACTCTACCGGATTTTAAGCATTTGGAGCAAACGGTAATTCTTTTCGGAGCACCGTCAACAATTGCTCT
>JAFYVF010000039.1 GCA_017549265.1 Clostridia bacterium | reverse complement strand
GCCAGAATCAAAGAAGCTTTGGGAAAAACCCTTTCCTATCTTTCCCATAAAATTAAGATTTCCCAGATGGGTGTAATCGGGAAATTTGGTTTGGGGGATGCTGCCTTAACCGGCGTGAGCTACGGGATGGTGGAAGCATTTGCAGGAGTGGTAACAGGTTTTATGCAGCAGTTTTTCCAATTCGAAAAGCCTGTGTACCGTAAACTGGATCTGGACTACGATAACGTGGTTTTCAAGCTTCAATTTGCAATGCAGATCAAAACAAGGCCCTGGTATCTTGTAAGAGGGGCACTCATTTTCTATAAACACTTCAAACAATCATAAAAGGAGGTATGTGTTATGGCACATCCAATTGAAGGTCTTATGGACTCTGTTTTAAAAAACATTAAAACCATGGTAGACGTGAACACCATTATCGGAGAACCCATTCACGCAGATGAGGGTGTGGTGATTATTCCTGTGTCCCGTGTTTCTTACGGTTTCGGAACCGGTGGTTCCAACTTCGGCGGAAAAGCGGAAATTCCCGTGGAAAATCAGTCTTTTGGAGGCGGAGCAGGTGGCGGTATTTCCATTTCTCCCGTTGCCTTTTTGGTGGTTACGGGCGGTAATGTGAGACTGATTACCGTAAGTCAGGCAAATCCCTTAGACAAGCTGATTGACTTAGCTCCTGAAATGATTGATAAGGTGCTGAAAAAATTCGGTTCTAAAAAACAAAAAGCAGAAGCAGAAGACGACTCTGTGATCCGTATTGAAGACGACGAAATTATCGTGGAATAATTTTTAGGGTTCCTTCATATTTCTTACTGAGTAAGAGTATGTTATGGAGGGATGTTCGTGAAATTGCGGGGTATTTTTGTCATTAGCTTGCTGGTGATTTTGTATTCTCATATACAAGGGTATTCCTATTCTGCCAAAGCGGTTTGCCTTTTGGATATGAAAACAGGCAACATGGTGTATGGATACAATGAACACGTTCGTATGCGTCCTGCATCCATTACCAAAATTGTTACGGCAATTACCGCTCTGGAGCTGGGAAATCCCGAGGATGTGGTGACGGTGGATGCCCGTGCTGCAGGAACTGAAGGCTCCAGCATCTATTTAAAGGCAGGGGAGAGGATTACGTTAGAACAGCTTCTCTACGGGTTGATGCTTCATTCGGGAAACGATGCGGCAAACGCCATTGCCTATCATTTTGGCTATGAGGAATTTGTGGAACAAATGAATGGGCTGGTTCACCGTTTAGGTGCTATTGATACCCATTTTGAGAATCCCTCCGGCTTAGATGGGGAAGACCATATGGTAACAGCCTACGATATGGCTGTAATCACTGCCTATGCGATGAAAAATCCCGTATTTTGTGAAATTTGGGGCACAAAAGAGACCAAAATTGTGTCATTGGACGGAAACGTCCGTTACTTAAAAAATCATAATAAACTGTTGTGGCAGTATGAAAATACTATTGGCGGAAAAACAGGCTTTACCAAAAAAGCAGGTCGCACATTGGTATCTTGTGCCACCGACGGAGAACATAGCTATATCTGCGTCACCTTAAATGCAGCAGATGACTGGAATGATCATATCAGTTTATATAAAAGCTATTTAAAGCCGCCCAAAAAAGGGGATGGCTGATACTAAAGCCGTAGGCGATACCAAAAAAGGAGAACATAGCAAGTGAGAATTCAGAAATATATTGCCGATGCAGGTATCTGCTCTCGCAGAAAAGCGGAGGAGCTGATTGTAAAAGGCGAGGTCAAGGTGAACGGTCAGGTGCTTTCGGAGCTTGGCTATCAGATGCAGGAAGGGGATGTTGTGGAAGTTTCGGGACAAGAAATTTCCGCTATGGAAAAAAAGGTTTATTACTTGCTCAATAAGCCCAAAGGTTATGTGACCACCGTAAAAGACCAGTTTGACCGTCCTTGTGTATTGGATTTAATCGGTGATGAAGTGAAAGAAAGAATTTACCCTGCAGGAAGATTAGACTATAATACCGAGGGCCTTTTAATTCTTTCCAATGACGGTGAATTTGTAAACACCGTAACTCATCCAAAAAATCAGATTCAAAAAAAATATATCGCCGTGGTAAACGGCACCGTTTCGGAAGACAATATCAAAAAACTGCAGCGAGGTGTGGTGATTGACAAGAAAAAAACCGCTCCTGCCGAAGTGTTTTTATCCGAAATTTTCAAAGATAAATGCGTGGTGGAAGTCACCATATCGGAAGGGCGTAACCGTCAGGTGAGAAAAATGTTTGAGGCGGTTGGTCATCACGTGATTGACTTAAAAAGGGTGCAGATTGGTCCCATTGAGCTTGGCTCGTTAAAGACAGGTCGTATCCGTAAATTAAATCCCAATGAAGTGCAGGCGCTTCTTAGTGCTGCAGGAAAATAGAAAAAGGAGATATAGCAATTATGACAGCATTCGAACAGTATAACAAATGGTTAAACTTCCCCGAATTGGATGCTTCCTTAAAAGCAGACCTTTTGGCGATTTCCGGAAACGAAGAAGAAATCAAAGACCGTTTTTCCACATCACTGGAATTCGGTACAGCAGGTCTTCGCGGAATCCTTCGAGCAGGGACTAACGGTATGAATATATACACCGTATGTCAGGCAACCCAAGGGGTAGCCAATCTGATTGTGAAAAACGGCAAAGAAGCGATGGACAAAGGTGTTGCCATTGGATATGATTCCCGTCATTTTTCCGATACCTTTGCCAAAGAAGCTGCCATGGTTTTAGCGGCCAACGGCATTAAAGTGTACTTATTCCCGTCTCTTCGTCCCACTCCTATGCTGTCTTTTGCCATTCGCCATATGAATACCACCGCAGGAATTGTAATCACCGCATCTCATAACCCTGCAAAATATAACGGTTATAAAGCATACTGGTCTGATGGTGGACAGCTTCCTCCCGAAGAAGCAGATGTGGTTTATCAGGAAATGAAACAGGTGGATATTTTCACCGGTGTGAAAAAAATCTCCTTTGAAGAAGGTATGGATCAAGGTCTGATTGAATGGATGCCTAAGTCCGTGGATGAAGCATATTATAAAGCAGTCATGGATTTATCCATCAATCCCGATGTGTTAAAAGATTCTGATTTAAAAGTGGTTTATACACCTTTCCACGGTTCCGGTAATATTCCCGTAAGAGAAGTTTTGGGACGTATGGGCTTAAAACATCTTACCGTGGTAAAAGAGCAGGAACTGCCTGATGGAGATTTCCCCACTGTGAAGTCTCCCAATCCGGAAGATTCTGAAGGTTTTACCATTGCGTTGGAATATGCCAAAAAAGAAGATGCTGATATTATCATCGGTACCGACCCCGATTCCGACCGTGTGGGAATTTTATTAAAAACTGCAGACGGTAACTACGAAATTTTAAATGGTAATCAGATTGGTGTACTGATTGTAAACTACATTTTAGATGGTTTAAAGAAACAAAACAAATTACCCGAAAACGGCGCGGTGATTAAAACCATCGTAACCACCAATATGATTTACGAATTCAAAAAAGATTATCCCATCGAAGTCATCAACGTATATACCGGCTTTAAATTTATCGGGGAACAGATTAAACTGTTTGAAGAAACCGGAAAACACACCTATCTCTTCGGTTTTGAAGAAAGCTTCGGCTATTTATCCGGTACCCATGCAAGAGATAAGGATGCCGTAAATGCTTGTATGTTACTCTGTGAAGCAGCTGCTTTCTATAAAGCACAGGGCAAGACTTTAAAAGACGTGCAGACAGCATTGTATGAAAAATACGGTTATTACCGTGAAGGTTTGGTTTCCATTACCCACGAAGGTATGGCAGGTATTGAAAAAATCAAGAGTTTAATGGCAAATCTTCGTGCCAATGTGCCCACCGAATTTGCAGGAGTAAAAACCGTGTTGGCAAATGATTACAGCGTGGCAACCACCAAAAACCTGGCAACCGGCGAAGAAACCAAATTGGCATTCCCGCCCTCCAACGTGTTAAGTTATGAATTAGAAGATGGTACCCTGATTTCTTTCCGTCCCTCCGGTACAGAACCCAAAATCAAGGCATATATTATGACCAAAGGCAAGACCGAAGCAGAAGCTTTGGACAAACGTGTAGCGTTTGATGCCGCAATCAGAGAAGTGCTGAAATAATGGGCTTGATAAAAGGCGTAAAATGGATGAACCTCATCACTCGCCGTACACTCGGTACGGCTTCGGATAACCCCTATGGGTTCGGTTTCTCCATTTTCCATCCTTTTTCTCTGCGCCTTATAGAGTGAAAAAGCAAAATATGAAAAAACACCGCAGAAAATTATTTCTGCGGTGTTTTCATCTTATTTCATAAATTTAGTCAGACGAAGATAAATTATGCGCGGTTTTTCAAGTCTATTTAAGAATGACAAAGCCGTAACTTTCCAAGATAGAAATATATTTTGCTAACCTTGGATAAAGAGGTTCTGCTTTCTCCCCAAAATGCTCTTTCACGGCATCACCCATATCGAGAATGGCAGTTTCTCCGTCAATCAATTTCCAGATAAAGCTTCCCAATTCATCCAAGTGGATATAGGAGACTTTTGGCTTACGAAAGATTTTTTGGGCGATACGGTTCATCACACCCGTGTTTTCCTGTGCCAAGGTAACGATGCCGTCATCGTTCACCTTGTAGGTGAGTTTTTCGCTGATTGCAGGTATTTTTTCTAAATAGTTTTCGTTGATTGTTTGTTTTTTTTTCATCGTTTTTTATGGATTACTGTTGTTTGGATTTTTCTTTTTTCCAAGCAGAAAATACGAAAACCAACAGAATAATCACGGCAAACATTGCCAGACCTAACCACTGTGCAACAGCTTCGGGCAGGTTCATCATTGCCCCAAGGTTTATCACTTTGTCCCAACCGAAAATTGCTACCACAGCCAGCAGGATACCGATTAAGCCTTCCCCTGCAATCATACCGGAACAGTAGAGCAGACCGTTGTTGACAGCCTTTTCTCTTTTCTTTTCGTCTTTTTTGGATTTTTCCACAATCCAGCGAATGATACCGCCCACCATAATGCAGGCATTGATATGAATGGGTAAATACATACCGATGGCAAAGGGTAACACGGGGATTTTCATCAATTCTATAATAACAGCAATGATTGCACCGATAATTACCAAATTCCAAGGAAGGTTGCCACTCATAACGCCTTCGGTGATCAGTTTCATCAAGCTTGCCTGAGGAGCAGAAAGTTCACCGGAATTAAAGCCCCACGCAGCGTTTAACAGATATAAGGTTCCCCCAATTGCCAGTGCGGATGCAACAACGCCGATGACTTCCCCGATTTGCTGTTTTTTGGGAGTGGAACCCAAAAGGTAACCTGTTTTTAAGTCCTGAGAGGTATCGCCGGAGATTGCAGCAACAATACAAATGATGGAGCCGATAGCGATTGCGGCAGTCATACCGGAGGTTCCGGATTCACCGGTTGCTTTTAAAATCAGAGTGGTGAATAATAAGGTTGCGATTGCCATCCCGGATACGGGGTTGTTGGAGCTTCCCACCAAGCCTACCATACGGGAGGATACTGCTGCAAAGAAGAACCCGAAGATCACTACAATCACAGCACCTAATAAAGACACGGGAATGGCAGGAATCAGCCATACCGCTAAGGTCAGAGCAGCAATTACAATCAGTACCACCGACATGGGCAGATCCTGTTCGGTACGAAGTTTTCCGCCGGTACCGTTTGCGCCCAGACTTGCCATGGAATCACGGAAGGTACGAACAATCAAAGGCAGAGATTTGATTAAGCTGATAATACCGCCTGCAGCAAGTGCACCTGCACCAATGTAACGGATATAGGAGCTCCAAATTGCAGAAGCACCGCCTGTGTTGAACAGGTCCCCGATGGTCTGGGTAGCAGGAGCCATGGTAATGGTGGAGCCGAAGGTCACAATCAAGGGGATTAACACCATCCAGCTTAACAGACCGCCTGCAAACATAAAGGAAGCAATTTTAGGTCCGCAAATATAACCAACGCTTAGTACCGCGGGATGAATCTGCGTGCCGATTTCCCCTGCAAAACCTTTGAATTTCAAGGCAAGTTCACCGGGAACTGCTTTCAAACCGTCAATTACAAATTTAAAGAAGGCTGCCAGGCCCATCCCTGCAAATACGGTGGATGCCCCGTCACCGCTTTCTTCTCCTGCCAGGAGTACTTCTGCGCAAGCAGTTCCTTCAGGGTAGGGAAGAATGCCATGTTCTTTCACGATTAAGGCATTACGCAAGGGAATCATAAAGAATACCCCAAGTAAACCGCCAATCACAGCGATTAAGGTGATTTCCAAAATGCCGGGTTGTGTGGGAATTACACCCTCGGAGTACCACATAAAGAGAGCAGGTAAGGTGAAGATAGCACCTGCTGCTACAGATTCACCGGCAGAACCGATGGTCTGCACAATGTTATTTTCCAAAATGGAATTTTTCTTTAAAATCATGCGGATAATTCCCATAGAAATTACTGCCGCGGGAATGGATGCAGACACCGTCATACCCACACGAAGCCCTAAGTAGGCATTCGCCGCACCGAAGATAATCGCTAAAAGCATTCCGATGATAATAGATGTTGCTGTCAGTTCCGGCGTTACCCGATCAGCGGGAATGTAGGGTTTAAATTCTTTGTTTTGTTCCATAAATCGTCTCCAATCTGCCGAAAACGGCATTTCTTTTCCTAAAAATAAAGGCGAATTTTCACAAAATATAGTATACTGTATGCCAGAAGATTTGTCAAGTGATTTTCCAGTGGATTCTTTATATTTTTCCCCGGATCAGATGCTCCTATACGATGATTTTAGCGACGCTTCTTGTTATCTTGACAAAACGGAAGGGGAGTGATATAATTTTGACGAGAGAAGTACAGTTTGTTTTGAGGTATTGTATGAATAACGTTCTTGGAAAACAAAACATAACCGGAAATTATACTTTTGGAATCACGGGTTTTTATTTTCGTAAATGGAAAAGCTGTGATATGGATTTGCATATCCATAACCAGATTGAGATTATGTATGTGCAAAAAGGGCAATGCGTGGTGGATATCCGCGATGTTTCCTATCCCATGAAGGAAGGGCATTTTGTGATTTTAGATGCTTCAGTGCCTCATAAACTGCGGGTGGAAGAAGACTCTCCTTGCAGTATGTTTAATATTGAGTTTGTGTTGCAGAAGACCGAAAAATTTCCCGGCATTGGCGAAATGATACGGTATTGGGGTGCTTTGATGGCTATGCTCCAATCTGATAATCCCTGTTTTTTTTCCAGAGATACCGGCGGAATTTCTTCGGCGTTTGGAAATCTGATATCCGAATTGGAATATCCCAATGAAGATGCAGACGTGTTGGTGCAGTTGTTGCTTTCAGAACTTTTGATTAAGATATCACGCCTCTTAAAAGCTGCCAAGCGGGAACATAATCGGTCGGAAAGCATTTATGTGAAAAAGGCGATTGCGTATATTCACAAACATTATGACGAGGATATCCGGGTCATTGATATTGCCGCAAGCGTCAATATCAATGTGTCATATTTGCAACGGCTTTTTAAAATATCACAAAATTGTTCCTTGGTGGATTATCTTACCTGCTATCGTTTAGACCAGGCAAAAATCATTCTCGCCAATACCAATATTCCTGTGATTGACATTTGCAGTCACGTTGGTATCAGCAGTCGGCAGTATTTCACATACCTGTTTAAAAAACATACGGGATTTACTCCCAAAGAATTCAGACAAAGAAGCGAACGACACGGAATGTCATAATTTCTTACATTTATATACAATCTTGTCACGAATTTTAAAACATTTTTCCAAAAAATCCATTATAATGAGGTGGAAAGGACTTCTTTTGGCAGAAGACTTCTGCCTCATTTTATTGATGGAGGAAAACAGTATGAAATTTAAAATTGCATTTATCGGTGCCGGCAGCATCGGCTTTACCAGAACCTTGTTAACAGACCTTTTGTCCGTACCGGAATTTTCTGATATTGACGTGGCATTTACCGATATCAACGAAGAAAACTTAAAAATGGTTACTGCGCTTTGTCAGAGAGATATTGAAGAAAACGGGCTCTCCATTAAAATTCAGGCAACCACAAACCGAAGAGAAGCATTAAAGGATGCAAAATATGTGGTAAACGTGGTTCGTATCGGCGGTCTGGAAGCGTTTGCAACCGATATTGATATTCCGCTGCAGTATGGTATTGACCAGTGTGTTGGTGACACTTTGTGTGCAGGCGGTTTGATGTATGCACAAAGAGGCATTCATGCTATTTTGGAATTTTGCAAAGATATCAAAGAAGTGGCAGCGCCTGATTGCCTGTTCTTAAACTACGCAAATCCCAACGCTATGATTACCTGGGCTTGTAATAAATACGGCGGCGTCAGAACCATCGGTTTGTGTCACGGTGTTCAGGGTGGTCACTATATGATTGCGGAAGTGCTTGGATTAAAACAAGACGAAGTGGAAATCACTTGCGCAGGTATTAACCATCAGACCTGGTACACCGAAGTGAAACACAACGGTGTGGATATGACCGGCAAATTGGTGGAAGCATTTGAAGCAAATGAACGATACATCAGAACCGAAAAAGTTCGCATTGATATGATGAAACGTTTCGGCTATTTCAGCACCGAATCCAACGGTCACTTAAGTGAATACCTGCCCTGGTACCGCAAAAATGAAGAAGAAGTGAACAAATGGGTGGATATTGAAATTGGTCACTGGATTGATGGGGAAACCGCAGGCTACTTAAGAGTTTGCACCGAAGGCAGAAACTGGTTTGAAATTGACTTCCCCAACTGGATGAAAGAACCTGCCAAAAAATACGAAGCCGCATCCAGAAGTTCTGAACACGGTTCTTACATTATTGAAAGTTTGGAAACCGGCAGAATTTATCGCGGTCACTTTAATGTGAGAAATAACGGTGTCATCAGTAATTTACCGGAGGATGCCATTGTGGAAGTGCCCGGTTATGTGGATATTCACGGGATTCATATTCCTTTATACGGTGAACTGCCCTTAGGATGTGCAGCAGTATGTAACGCAAGTATCAGCGTGCAGAGAATGGGCGTGGAAGCGGCTGTTCATGGGGACGTGATGCTGTTAAAACAGGCAATGATGATGGATCCGCTGGTTGGTGCAGTATGTAATCCGGATGAAATCTGGCAAATGGTGGACGAAATGCTGGTAGCTCAGGAACAGTGGTTACCCCAGTACAAAGACGCAATTGCACAGGCAAAAGAACGCTTACAAAAAGGCAATCTGATTCCTCATAAAAATTATAAAGGTGCTGCAAGAAAAGCGGTAAAAACCGTGGAAGAAATGCAAAAAGACAGAGAAGCGGCAACCAAAAATGCTGCCGCAGCCGCAAAATAATTCTTTTGGATATTTCGATTCTTTTCATAAAAAACGGAAAGCAATTTGCTTTCCGTTTTTCTTATGTTTTTTTAATAAATTTGTGTCCGCATTTACGACAGGTAATCTGAATTTTTCCTTTTCCTTTGGGGACGGATAGTTCTGCCTTGCATTCGGGACATTTGAAATAGCATTTGAATTTTTTCTGTTCTTTGCGGACAGCTTTTTGTTCTTTACGAATCAATTTTTCTTGGTTTCTGCCGGGTTTTTGTTTTTGATGGACGTATTGTGTTTTATTTCGGAAAGTAAATTTATTTTTCAAGTTATAATAAGCATAAAGCTCCTTTTGGCGTGCTGCATGATTTTTGGAAAGAGAACGGCAGACCAGCAAAATTAACAGGGCAGATCCGATGAGTCGCAAAATGATTGAGCCAAACAGCGTGCCGAAAAAGGTGAAGACACAGGAAACCACCAAAATGGGAATACATAGGCCATCTATTCCGTAGCGTCCTTGCATAAAATGAGAAAGTTTATATAACAATCGAGCAAGAAAATTCATAAAGTTTGGGACAACTCCTTTTTTGATAGTATATTCATAATACCACACTTTTATGAAGATTGTGAGAATTTTTGCATAAGACGGAGCATTTTGGAAACTTTTTTTAGCAATGAAATCTTAGAAAATTCACATTTTTTTCACAATGAGATGCTAAACTATCGATACATACAGTAGGAAAGGCAGGTTATTTATGGATTACGAAACTTTCGAAAATGGCGAAGGCAATGAAAACAACGAAAATATTGCACACGCTGAAAATACAGAACATACCGGAAATACCGAAAATAGTGAGAATATTTACAATGATGAAAACAATCTGAATTATGAAAATAATCAGGAAAGCGGATACAACGAAGAAACCGTCTATGAAAATACTGCTTATGAAGAAGAGCCGGTAGCATTTTTTACGCCCGGAGAAGATATGACGGGGGAATATGTTGCCCAGGAATCTTATGCGTTTGAGGAATCCTTTCCGGAGCAGGACGCTTATCAGGAATTTTACTATCAACCGATTCCTGTGGAAGAACCAAAAGTAAAAGAAAAACGTGCATCCGGAAAGATTATCATTCGAGTGCTCTCCATTGTTTTGGCATTTTTGATTGGAGCAGGTGCTGCTACCTGGCTTTCTTTTCTTGCGTTGCCGAAACTGGTGGAAAGGGAAATGGAAGAATACAAACGGAGTAATCCGCAAATGTATTTCACTGCCCCCAATCCGTCATTGACGGCGGAACAGGCAGGTGCACCTGAAGTGGATGAAAACGGGGAAAAGAAACTGCTGACAGTGGTTGAAATTGCTCGAAAAGTGGGACCCGCTGTGGTGGGAATTAATACCAAGGTACAGCGACCGGATGTGTTTGGTTACAACTCTTTGGCAAGTGGTTCCGGATCAGGGATTATTTTATCTGCCGACGGATATATTGTAACCAATAATCACGTGATTGAAGGTGCACACGAAATTTCGGTGACCTTAAGTGACGGTACTGCCTATCCGGCTACTTTAATTGGCGCAGATGCCAGAACCGATTTGGCAGTTATTAAAATTGAGGGAGATAGCTTCCCAACTGCCACTTTAGGGAATTCTTCCGAGCTTCAGGTGGGAGAATTGGCAGTTGCTATCGGAAATCCCTTGGGTAATGAGCTGGCAGGAAGTGTAACCGGTGGTTATATCAGTGCACTGAACCGCTCTATTACTGTGGATGACCAGGAATTCAATCTGATTCAGACCGATGCGGCAATTAACCCCGGTAATTCCGGTGGAGCTTTGGTGAATAATTATGGAGAAGTGATTGGGATTAACTCGGTCAAAATGTCTGCTTCCGGTGTGGAAGGCATTGGTTTTGCCATTCCTATTGACGAAGCGAAACCCATCATTGACGATTTGATTGAAAACGGTTATGTGAAAGGACGCCCCGTGATTGGTATTATGGGACGGGACGTATCCGAGCAAACTGCCATGTATTATGACATTCCCGTGGGTGTTTATGTGGTGGAAACTACTCCTTATTCCGCAGCAGAACGTTCGGGAATTAAGCCCGGTGATGTGGTTATTGCAATTGACGGAGTAAAAGTGACCACCATGGATGAATTGAACACTGAAAAGGAAAAACATCTGGCAGGTGACACCGTAACGATTACGGTAGTCCGTGGTGTTGAAACCTTAGATATTTCGTTGGTATTGCAGGAAGATAAGCCACTGCCTCCTGCAAATTAAAGCCTTTTTTGAAAGATGAAGTGTTTGTTTTTCTTCATCTCTCCTTCATAAAATATGCAAAAAGAACCCGAATCTTCTGATTGGGTTCTTTTTGTTTTGATGATATGTTAATAGCCGATTTCCACGACGCGAAGAGTCAGGGGAGTAAATCCTTCTATGGAAAGAGTCATTACATCGCCAAGAGGTGCGGATAAATCTTCGATGGTACCGTTTGCTTTGGTTACAACGGGTTCACCGTCACAAAATACAGAGAAGGTACCTTCTATCTGATGATCGGAAACCGAAAGAATTTCATCAGCCTGAAGGGTATATTTCACTTCTCCAACCGTAACAGTTCCGCTAAAGGTGGGATTGGAGCGATCCTCGGAAAAATCCAGCCCAATGAGACCGCTAGCTTTTTCGCCGTTTAATTTGATCGCTTTTAAGCTATAAAAGGTGACAAGGTCTGTTTTGGATTCTTCTTCGATGGGAAGCATCGCAACCAGTCGGTAGTCATATTCTTCGGTGTGTAAGGAAAGTTTAGCACCGTCCAATGTGACGGTTCCTTTGATATCGTTATGTCGGAGTTTTCCGTTCATCGACACATCAAAATAGCCGGTAAATCCGTTCACATCGGTAGAGAGCACTTCTGTCAAAACAATTTCGCAGTCAATATAATCGCCAAGACCGCCGTTGTTACACCGCATGTTTGCAGTGAAAATCGCATTCGTTTCGGAATCATCCCAAGCGATAGAGAGTTCTCCTTTGATGGCATCTTCTTTGTATCCTGAAATTTGCAGAATTTGTTTGGTGGTGTAAGAATACTGAGTAAGAGCCGGTTTTTCGGTAGGTTTGGGGGTTGCAGTAGGAGCAGGTGTTGCGGTGGGGGCAGGGGTGCAAGTCGGTGCCGGTGTTGCAGTTGGCATAGGGGTTGCTGTGGGTTGTGGGATTTCTTTTTTGTCTGTTAAATAAACACTGTTGGTAGAACCGTCCCAACGCACTTCCTTGTCCAAGGCTTCTCCCACTGCACGAACGGGAAGATAGGTGGTTCCGTTTACAATAAACGGTTCTACGGTGTTTCCGTTGACATCTTTGGGTTCAATCTCTGTTCCGTTAATGTAAATTTTGATGTTGGAGTAGTAAGCTTCCAACGCTTCTGCTCCGGTTTTGGCAAAGGTAATTCCGCCTGTTAATACGGTGCCAATCATAATGCCGGAAACCAGACTTTTGATGTTTTGTTTCATGTTGTTTTCCTCCTTTAAAACATCTTTTTG